>JAAZIZ010000440.1 GCA_012800565.1 Lentisphaerota bacterium | reverse complement strand
TCTTGTGTTTTTTTCAAGTCATTGAAGACTTTTTATGCTCAGGTCCCAACTTTGAGACGCCAGCAAAAATTTTTCCTCAACCCGGGGTTAGTTTATGTCCAGTAAAGTTACCGTTTATATTTTGTTGCTGTTTTCCGTTTTGGCTGTTTATGGTCAGGGCAGGGTGGATGTCGCCCGCAATGAATGGATGCAAGGGTATGTGAAGCTGGAGAGTGCCGACAAGGCGGACGAAGCCGGCACTAAGCTGATGGCCCTGCAGCTCTACCGGGATGCCATGACAGTGTTTGAAAGCGTCCGCCGGAAATATCCTGACTGGAATCCGTCTCTGCTTAATTACCGCATCAACTACTGCAAGCAGAAGATCAGCGCTCTGGAAGAGGCGATGAAAGACGATGCCCAGAGCATGTCCCGGGAACGTCTGCTTGAATTGACCGCTAAGCAGACCCAGATTATCCATGAGAATTCCTTGAAGATACAGCAGCTCAGCACCTCGGTCAGCGTATTGTCGGAATCGTTGCAGAGGGCCCGTACAGAGGCAGCCCAGAAAGCCGCCAGCGAGTCGGAATTCAGTTCCCTGCAGGAAGCGCGGCAGGAACTGGAACGTCGCTGCCAGCTGTTGCAAAGCAAGCTCAAGAAAGCCGAGGAAGATATCGAAAACCTCAAAAAGAAAGTTGGAGAGGAGGGGACCAGCCGGAAATTGCGGGCCGAGCTTTCGCAACAGCAAGAGCAGTTGAAAACCGCTTCCCGACGGATTGAGTCTCTGCAGGGTGATCTCAACGGTGC
This sequence comes from Lentisphaerota bacterium, assembly GCA_012800565.1. Lineage (GTDB taxonomy): Bacteria > Verrucomicrobiota > Lentisphaeria > Oligosphaerales > Oligosphaeraceae > JAAZIZ01. The sequence goes on along the minus strand of JAAZIZ010000440.1, from coordinate 4,156 downwards.
CCGGGAGGATTTGGCCCGTAAAATGCAGGAGAACGCGCATCTTCTGCGGGTGCGGCAGGAGAATGAAGCACGCCTGGAAGAGGCATCCAAACGGGTGGCCGAACTGACCGGCATGGTCAATGATTTCAATCTGAAATACCAGGCCCTCTCCCTGAAAAGCGAGCAGCAGGCAGTGGAAAGCAAAATGCTGAAAGAAAACCTTGGCCGCCTCGAGGATGAGAAGACCGGACTGCAGAAAGAGCTCCGGCAGCTGCAGGAATTGCAGGCCCGATTCGCTGCTGTCCAAGATACTAACCGGAAATTGTCTTTCCAGATCGCCGATTATGAGAACCGTTTGCAGGAAAGCGCGGAGAAGCTTAAGTTTGCTAACCGAGATTCAGCCAAAAAGCAGGAATCCCTGCAGTTGGAATTGACCGAATTGCGTCAGAATCTGCTGGCGGCCCAAAAGCAGACTAGGGAACAAGCCGCACAGAATGAGGCTATACAGCAGGATAATCGGCGTCTGACTGCCGAACTGGCGGCCGCTAATGCCGCTACGGCAAAAATCCGCCAGGAATTCCAGCAATTCTCGGAGTCTCGTGAGAAAGCTTTGCAGCAGGCGGAGGAGCAGGAAAAAACCGCCGCTGCACTGCGCACTGAGCAGGAGAAGACCTTGACGGCCCGGCAGCAGGACCAGGCTGCGCTGCAGAAATTGAATCTGTCCTTGGATGAAAGCAAGGATGAGCTGGCCCGCAAACAGCGTGAACTGGCGGCAGCACAGTCCGAAGTCAACCGCCTCCAGGGCCTGCTGCAGCAGTCTGAATCCCAGCTTGTTGCCCTGCAAAAGAAGTCAAGCACTGCGCCGCCTCCTGTCGACCATACGCCACAATTGACCGCGCTGACTCGGGATTTGCAGTCGGCACAGGAAAAAAATACGCAGCTGGCTGCGGATTTGCGCGGCGCCAAGGCCGACTTGCAGGAGACAGAGCAGAATCTGCGGCAGTCACAGAACCACGCCCTGACCCTGGAAGCTCAACTTAAGCAGCTGCGCCAATCGCAGGATGCTTTTACCGATATCGTCGCCCAAATTCAGAGCAAGGATAAACTGCTCAGCAGCAGAAATGCCGAAATCCAGCAACTGGCGGAACGCCTGGCCACCGCCAATGCCGCCATTCTGGCCAAGACCGATGAGCTTACTTCAGCCCAGACTGAACTGCAGTCCGTGAAGCGCAAAATGACAAGTCTGGAGACCACCAATGAACGGCTCCTGGAACAAGTGACTAATTTTACCCGCCGCCAGGGCGAGGCGGACAAGATTGCCGCCGCCTGGCAGCAGCAGTTGCAGGAGCATACCCGCCAGCAGCAGGAACTGCAGCAACGCCTGCAGGAGGCGCAGACTAAAATCAGCGCCGGTAATCAATTGACGGTCCGGCTGGAACAAGCGCTGGCGCAGAATGAACAGCAAGTAAAAGTGCTGGAAAAACGCCTGGCAGATGGCGGCCAGGAACTCAAGCGTTTGCAAGAACAGCTGGATAGCAGCGCAACCAAGAGCGCAGCCGTGGACGGATTGACCAATAACCTGCTGGACCTGCAGAAAGCACTGGCCGCCCGGGAACGGGAAGTGGAGGCCTTGGGCGCAGAGCAACAGTCCCGGCAGACCCAGCTCACGGTTCTGACCGAGCAGCTGCGCCGCAAAGATGAGCAGCTTAAAGAACTGCTGGCCAGCAACGAGGCTAAAAGCGAGAGAATCTGGCTGGCTCGCCTGGCAGAGCTCAATGCCAAGCTGGAAAATGAAGAGAACCGCCGCAAAGCCCTGGAAGTGACTTTAATCCAGAAAGAGTCCGAGAGCAGGAGAGCAGCAGAAAAACCAGCAGCACCGGCCACTCCCAGCCCGACCGGCAGCACGGCTGCCGTCCAGCCGGGAAAATTTCTGGCCGGACAGGAGGTGCTGGCAAACGGTTTCCTGCGCCAGGCTCTGGATGCCGAACGCAACGCGAAAATCGAAGCCGCCCAGTGGAATTACCAGAAAGTTTTGGAAATCCAGCCGGATAACTTGATTGCCCTGAAACGGCTCGGGCTGCTGGCCTCAAACAGCGGCAATTTTGAGGACACGGTCAAATATCTGAAGCTGGCGTTCCGTTATGACCCTGATGACCAGGAGGTCTTGCTGGCTCTCGGCTTCGCGATGCTGAACCTCGGGCAGACCGAGTGGGCATTCTCGTTTCTGGGCCGGGCAGTGGCTCTGGCTCCGGACAACGCTGATACTGCCCGGCTCTTCGGCGGTGCTCTGGTGGACTTGGGCTGGACTCAGGCCGCCGAACAACAGTTTAAACGTACGCTGGCCATCAATCCCCGGGATGCGTATTCAGCTTTCAACCTTGCCGTGCTATGCCTGACCGGTACCCCGCAACGCTTGGAAGAAGCTAGAAAATGGTACGAACAGGCAGTAGCCAACGGCGCGGAAAAAGACCCGAAATTCGAAGCCGCTTTCCAGACCCGGCAGTAACCGAAGCCGTCATCGCGTGTACCTATAAATCCCGCCAGTACAGACTATTTGTCAGGCGCAGCATTACAGCAGGAATAATGTCATGAGTTTGGTGCCGATTGTTTTGCAGAAATTGTATGAGAATATGGATGAAGCTACGGTGGGGCAATGGCTGGTGCAGCCTGGGCAGAGAGTCGCGGCGGGAGATATCCTGGTGCAGCTGATTACAGACAAGATGTCGGCTGAAATCACCGCTCCGCAAGATGCCGTGCTGCTGGAAATCCTGGTGCCGGAAAAATCAACCGTCCCTTTCGGGGTGACCCTGGCAGTGCTCGGTAACAGCAGCGCCGAAGTCTGCGACTGCGCGGCACTGAAAGCCCGCAATCAACAGCTCATCGACCAGCACCAGGCCCAAAATAAACTCGATCTCAGCTCCTTGATCGACAGCAGCCCCGTTGCAGTCGCACCCCCCCCCCATCGAGCTTTTAAGGCCGCTCCCGCGGCTAAAATCTTTGCCCGTGAGCAAGGCGTGGATTTGCAGGCAGTCGCAGATTTTGCGGGTCGGGAATTCATTCACCGCCAGGATGTCGAAGCCTATATTGCTGCTTCGGCGGCGGCGTCTGCCCCGGCGGAGACCGTGCCGGCGTCCGCACCATCCCAGTCTCGAGTAGTGTTGATTACCGGTGCCAGCGGAGGTATCGGCCTGGCGACTGCCCAAAAACTGGCGGAACTGGGCGGCTTTTCCCTGGCGCTGCAGTACCACCGTGAAGCAGCTGACTTGCAGGCTCTGCAGGCCAAGTATCAGGGCAGGACCCGCATTGAGCTCTTCCCCTGTGATTTGCTGATTGAGGGCGAGTCTGCACGGCTGGTGCAGGCGGCAATCGCCAAGCTGGGTCGTCTGGATGCCCTGGTCTGCTCTGCCGGTGCGCTTGCTGATGCTCCGGTGGCGTTTATGCAGGACCAGCAGTGGAATAATATCCTGCGCCTGAATCTGACTGTGCCTTTTGAGCTTACCCGGGCAGTGGCTATGCCGATGTCGCGCCAGAAGTGGGGACGCTTGATATATCTGTCTTCGGATGCTGGGCGCATGGGTTCGGCTAACCGTGCCAATTATGCTGCAGCCAAGGAAGGCCTGCTGGGCTTTACCCGCTCGGTTGCACGTGAACTGGCTGGTCTGGGTGTAACTGCCAATGCCGTCTGCCCGGGATTCATTGAGACCAAAATGACGGCTGTGATTCCTGAACGCCGGAAACAGGAGCTCTGCAAGGGCATTCCCCTGCGGCGCTTCGGCAAACCCCAGGAGGTGGCCGAGTTAATCGCATTCCTGCTCTCTGAGGGTGCTTCCTATCTGACCGGCCAGCAGTTCAGCGTCAACGGCGGGTTGTTCATGGGCTGAGGCCACGAATAGCCGCCGCATCATGCATTTCTGACCGTAAAAGGAGAATCTTCATGCGCCTGCCGTTATTCTGGACTGTGGTTGTTGCGTAAAACGAAAAAAATCGTACTTCCCCCTGAGGTCCGTCCAGCCGTTTTTCGGACAAGCTAAACGCACCCCCTTGTTTTCCGCAACCTCAATTGAAATAAATGTGTGCTGTCTGGCGGGCTCGGCATCGAATGTTTCATGGCCAATAACATGAATGGCTTTCCCTGAATGTCAAATCGACCGGCGCGAAGCGCCATACAATAATAACC
>JAAZIZ010000439.1 GCA_012800565.1 Lentisphaerota bacterium | reverse complement strand
GCCGTCGCGGTCTGAATGCAAAGTCCGCCTGCCTCCATTCCAGATATCATTGGGTATATTCAGGTTAAGCCCCTTGATTTCCCGCAGGAACACCCGATTGGCCGTCCTGGCAGTCTGCAATCCCAGTACTGTGGCGTCATCGGGCAAGGCAGCAAAAGCCAGACGCACTTCAGCGACGCATTCATCAGACTCACCCTCGGCATACTGTCCGCAGGAATCGACGCGATACAGTCCGCTGGTCAGAAAGCCGCCAGGGAACTCCCGGCAATCGGTGATTTCGGGGGTATTCACCGCCTGTACCCCCTGCCCCACGATGCGCCCGGCCAGATTCCAGCGCCATTCCGCCCAGTCGCTGCCGGCAACTGGCAGACAGAGCCCCGTAGGCCTCTCAGCCGAACGCCAGACCCAGGAGGCCACCCGGCGCTGACCGCGGCAGAACAGCGCGCCGTGATAATCATCTTTCCAGGACGAAAGGTTCTGCACCGGGGAGTACTTATATTTTGGCTCGGACGGTGGCGGCGATTCATCCAGCATCCGCTGCCAGTTGCTGGCTACTGCCAGAGTGCCGGCCCGGTCGCCCTCCAGACGGGTGTAATACAACGGCGAGATCGCCTCCAGGTGCCGCAGACGATTACCCAGAAAAGACCCGTCCGGATTTGCCTCCTGTTCCCGCTGCACCTGTGCCAGCCAGCCGGAAATATATTCCTGCATACTGTTGTCTCCGGTCACATCCTGCATCAGCATCCAGACCAGCAGAGCATAATCCTGGCAATAACAGTAGCGCACCCGGTTGTCGCCCCCAATGCGCAGCAGGCGGCCATCTGGGAAAAGCATGGTGCGGCAGAGCGGCATTATCCGTTCCAGATTGTGATACAGCTCCGACGGCAGCGGCCAGCTCCGGCGCCGGGCGCTGAAATGCAGCAGCGCCAGATTAGACAAAGTGACATTGATGTAGCCGACATTCAAATATCCGTGATGATTGCAGGCTCCGCTGGCAAAGAAATTCGCTCCCTGGTGCCAGTCTTTCAGTTCCCGGCCGGCGAACAGCTCGCAGCTGTTGCTGTCCTCCGGATAAGAAATGGCATTGAGCAGCAGTGCCGTGCCTTTTTCCCGGTATTCGGCCACCCGCGGAGCATCAGGATAAAGAAAACTCAAGCGCCACAGGAAAGCGCCGTTCCACATATTGCTTTCGGGTTTGTTCCGCCCGCTGTGCGACGTCAAGCCGGCCTTTACGATATAACTGTCCAGCAGCCAATCTCCTTCGGACAACAGCACCCGGCGCAGCAATCCACGGTCATTCTCATCCAGATACTCCTGCAGGGCCTCAATGCCGGGCATCATCCGTTCCAGCCCCAGCACACTGATCCAGGAATGCCCCCAGCACAAACCGTCGGTACAAGCCCCTCCGCCGGTCAGATGCGACTGCAGAGTAAAACGCAGCATCGCCAGAGCGGTCTGCTGCAATTCGCCACGCTGCATACCGGCTCGCTGACAGTCAGTATCCTGATTCACCGCCAATTCGGCAAAAGCAGTGAAAGCGGTGTTATGGGCCTGCATGGCCCAATGTCCGTGATTGCCGATACCGTAAGTCAGCAATGTGCTGCCGGCCTCGACAGGCTGCAAAAAGCGGCGGGCAGCCGGCACCCACCGGGCCAGTAATGACAAATAATCAAGCGATGACATTTTATCCTCATTCCAGGGTGAAAATATTGCGGCCGTCAGATAGGCCGCAAATAAGAAGAACCAGCGGAGATAACTCCACAGGAGACACCAGAATTTAACCCGATTTCACGACTTGTCAAAATTCCCGGGATTTTTTCCGGCAGGTCTCAGAATAAATGCGCCTTTTTGCCTAAAACCGAATCGTTTTTTGCGATAGGAATTATTGACAATGAGACAATCAGCCGTTATAGTTACTTATGTAACGTTGTTGCACGGCATCTTTACATTGCCCCGGTTCATGGAGGAAATTATGATTAGAGACAGCCATAAGCGCGTATCAAAGCCAGAATCTGCCGTCGCTGCTACCCTGTTGTCCGCTTCCCGGCCGTGCCATTCGACTGGAACTCGGCATTATTTTACCCTGATTGAGCTGCTGGTGGTCATCGCCATTATCGCGGTGCTGGCCTCAATGCTGCTGCCGGCTCTGAGCAAAGCCCGGGCCAAGGCCCAAAGCAGCAAATGCAGCAACAATGTCAAGTCCCTGACTTTCGCTTTATTGATGTACTGCGACGACCATGACGACGTCATGCCCAGCCCCTATTATTATTCCTTGCCTAGCGCTGCTTTCTGGCAATCTGCCTGGATTGTCCTGGGATATACACCCCCGCCCTATCTTTCTTCCTCACGGCCCAAGCCTATCGGCATCCACAACTGTCCGGTGGAGAATCGCGCCGGCCTCTTAGACTACTCACATTGGAATTCCTGGAAGGGCTCGCATTACAGCCTCAACCGTTATCTGAGTCAGGATTTCCACAGCGGCAGCGTAAGCTCCACCAAGTGGATTCCGCGCCTGATCTCCTCAGCCCAGTGGCCTTCCCAGACTTATGCCATCGGTGACAAGGGCGGAAATCCGGCTTCTAGAGCTTTCCAGGGTGATATGCGGGCCCAAGGCTTAGTCCCCTGTCTGCGCCACGACGGTGCCTGGAATGTCAGCATGCTGGATGGGCACGTGGAATCGCAGAAATCCTATCCGTTAATGGGCGTAAGTAACGACTGGAAAGACAAGGCCTGGGCACCAGTGCAATGGTGAAACAACCTAAAAGTTGCCCCCCTCAGCCCCGGGCGAGGCATACAAGCAGGAGCATTTTTGGGGTGGAAAATGATTGACAATGACGCAATTAACCGTTATAGTTTTATAGTTACTTAAGTCACTGTAGCTGGGCAAAATCTTTTTATTGCCTCGGTTCATGGAGAAAATTATGATTAGAGACAGCCATAAACGCGTATCAAAGCTAAAATCTGCCGTGTCTGATACACTGTTGTCCGCTCCCCGACAGCGCCATTCGACTGGAACTCGGCATTATTTTACCCTGATTGAACTGCTGGTGGTCATTGCCATTATCGCAGTGCTGGCCTCAATGCTGCTGCCGGCTCTGAGCAAAGCCCGGGCCAAGGCCCAGAGCACCAAATGCAGCAGCAATGTCAAGTCGCTGAATTTCATTCTGCAGATGTACTGCAGCGACTATGACGATGTCATGCCCAGTCCGTATTATTATGATATACCCAGCAATAGCTACTGGACCTTGGCCTGGTTCTGTCTGGGATATACAACGCCACCCAGACCGTATCCCGCACCCACTGGCATCCATGTCTGTCCCGTCGAGACCCGCACAAGAACTAACACCTACGACACAGTGTGGAACACCTGGAAAGGCTCGCATTACGGCATCAACCGCTATCTGTCCCAGCAATACATCACCAACGCCAGCAGCTCCAGCCGGCTGGTCTGGCGCCTGCTGTCCTCAGCCAAGTGGCCTTCCCAGACTTATGCCATCGGCGACAAGGGCGGAGACCCTAATGGAGCTCAATACGGGGGTGAACTGCGGGCACGCTACCTGGGGCCCTGTCTGCGCCACGACGGTGCCTGGAATGTCAGTATGCTGGATGGACACGTGGAATCGCAGAAATCCTATCCGTTCATGGGGGTGGCTACCGATTGGCAAGACCCGGCCTGGGCACCAGTGCCATGGTGAAATAACATAATAGTTGAATCCCCTCAGCCCCGGGCGATGCAGACCCTGCAGCTCCCGGGGCTTTTTGCTGCCGCTCACAGGAAGCGACGGATAAATTTCAAGGCCAGTTCCCGTTCCGGTTTCTCAAAGCCGTGCCCCTTGGTATGGGTATGCAGTACGAAAGCCTCCGGGCGCTGGTACAGGGCAAAAATCCGGCTGACCTCTGACCGCACGGCTGAGAATGCGGCATCCATAAACGGCGCCTCAGCGAGTGTATATTGGTAGTCGTTCAGGGCAGTGAAGTTCAATACCGCCCGGGGAGCGCTCATCGCCAGGAACTCATGCATCTGCACCGGAAATTCCTTTCCGGTGGTACAGAAATCGCGCAAGGCCGGCATACCCACCCACCAGCTGTCCCGGGCATAGTTGTAGGGATTCTTGGAAATCCGGGCCGGGCAGTCGCCGGCACTGGAGACCCCGACCTTGATGCGCTCATCCATAGCCATCGCATGCATGGTGATGCCACCGCCCTGGGAATGGCCGATGCAGCCCAGACGATCGGGAATAATCTCAGGACAGCTCTGCATGACCTGCAAGGCCACCTCGACATCATGCAAATCCTTGCCCCGGACAGACCAGCGGGGGTATTTAGCATAGAAAGGCGCAGTATCGAAATCGCGCAAGCCGGGATAACAGCGCTCGTTGGCCGAGAGCAGGTCGAAGCAGAAAGTCACATATCCAGCCTCGGCCAGCTCTCGTCCATAAGCGTAATCCTGCCCCTTCTCGCTTGGGTCGTTGCCGATGGTCTGTTCTTTTCCCAGCGAGGTGGTAGGATGAAGGCAAAGCACGCCAGGCGCAGGTAAAGGCACACCTTTGGGAATCAGCATATAGGCGTTGATACGCTCATCGGCATCAACATTGTAGCTCATATTACGCAGAATATAAGCACCTTGGTCTTTTTCCCAGTTGATCACCGGCGCAGGCGCAAATTCCAGCGCCGGCTTCTCGCCCAGACAAAGCAGGAACAGCCGGCGCAGACAGGCGACCTTCTCCTGCCATTCTGCAACCGTCTCCACCGGCTGCAGGCTGGTCGGACCAGCGCCAGCGCGCATTTGCTCACCGCCACGGCGAATCAAAGACAAATCAGAAAAATCTACTGCCGTCATGCCTGCCTCCTGAATGCTCGTGCCGTATTACTGTATCTGAGCACCAGCGTCTATCAGAGCTGTGCGGCCCAGCGGGCGGTCTCGGCGATCGCCTCTTCGGGTGTACAATGCGGACGGTAGCCCAGGTCCCGGACTGCTTTTTCGATGCTGAAGCACATGTGGGTAGCCAGGAAGCGCATGCCGATATCGTGTGCCTCGGGATACTTCTTCAGCATCTCAGACAGCGGCAGATAGCTGATACGAGCTTGTTTGCCCAAGGCCGCCGCATTCAGTTCCAGGTACTTGTTCAGGGTAACTGCGTGAGACAGACAGATATTGTAAATCTGCCCTATGCTGCGCCGGTTCTCAAGCGCCAGGCGGAAAGAAACGGCCAAATCGAATACATGAATGGGCTGCAGCAGAGCCAATCCGTTATCGGGCAGGTCCAAAGTCTTTTCCGCCAGCAAATCAGCAATAAAGTCCTGGCGACGTCCGCCAAGGTTGTCGAGCGGCAGCATTCCGGGGCCAGTGATATAACAGGGACGGATGACGGTGGCCGGAAAACCGCCGTTACAGAAGCGCCCCAGAACATTCGCGTCATAATCCGCTTTGGCCTTCCAGCCAGAGGTACCGCAAAAGCCAGCGTAAGGCGCAGTTTCATCACAGGGCAGGAACGGCAGCGGCGCATAACCGCCGGTTGATGAACAATGGATGTAATGGCGCAGGCCTTTGGCCAAAGTGGCCACCAGCTCAATGGAGGCCAGAGTGGGTACGGTGTCGATAATCACCTCATACTGCTGAGCCAGAATCCGGCGCATGTCATCGGCTTTGCTTTTATCACCCTGGATTGCCGGAATACCCTCAACTGCAGCAGTAAAGGTGCTTTTTTTACCACGGGAGCAGATTGTCACATCATAGCCATGCTGCCGCAGATTCAAGGCGATATTATGGCCAAGCCAACCAGTGCCGCCAAACAGTAATACTTTCATCGTTTCTCTCCTTCAAAGGTGAAGATTTCAAGTTGCCAGCCTACTCACGGCTGCAGAAGACTTAGTTGCAAATATACTCTTCCGCCATCGATTTGCAAGACCGGAATGCAAAACCTCGAACCGCAGCCAGTCCCAAAGAATCAGAAATTGATATTTTCTTTTTCTCGCCTGC
>JAAZIZ010000438.1 GCA_012800565.1 Lentisphaerota bacterium | reverse complement strand
TAGCAGCTTAACAGTGCAACCTCTCCAAGGCGACACGATACCTTACGCCCGGAAAACTTTTTTGCAAACCGGGCAGGCGAGAAAAAGAAAATATCAATTTCTGATTCTTTGGGACTGACGGCAAAGATGTAATTTCTCCCTGCAATTGCATTTCTCTGCCTGCGGCGCTATATTTTATAATTCCCCGGCAGCGTCATTTTACCGTTTCTCTGCAGCATTCGACGCTGCCGTCTTATTCATACATCAGGCTCCGCAACAAGCTGCCCCCTCGGCCTGACCGTGCCAGCAAAACTCCAACCCCGGCATTATGAGCAATTATCGTAAAGTAACAGAATTCAAGACAGTCGCAGATTTCCGCGAATATCTGGCTCAGGAAAATTTCCTTATTCCTCTGGTCGATTCGGTTCCCTCCGATGGCAGTGCAGCCCTGGCGCAGCCCATCAAGGCCATGGGGCAAACCATCGGCAACCGCTGGGCCATCCTGCCCATGGAAGGATGGGATTGCCTGCCGGACGGCTCACCCAGTGAATTCACCCGCCGCCGCTGGCTGAATTTCGCCACCAGCGGAGCAAAACTGATTTATGGTACCGAAGCCGCCGCAGTGATGCATTCCGGGCGCAGCAACCCGCGTCAGCTTATGGCAGTGCCCGGGACCACCAAGGCTCTGCAGAACCTCTGCCGCGAAATGCGACAGCGGCACCGGGAAAAGTTCGCAGACGATGAAGATTTGTGCATCGGCCTGCAGCTGACTCACTCCGGACGCTTCTCGCATCCCAATCAAGACGCGATACTGGAACCGGTGACCGCTTACTCTCATCCACTGCTGGACCGGAAATTCGGCAACTCACCCGCAGATGTGGTCAGCGATGAGGAATTGGCAGAGATCATCAGCTGTTTCATTACTGCCGCCAAGGTAGCCCAGGAGGCCGGCTTCGATTTCGTCGATTTCAAACACGCCCATGGCTACCTCGGACATGAATTCCTGACCGCCTATGACCGCCCGGGACCTTATGGCGGATCATGGGAAAACCGCACCCGCTTTTTCCGGGAAGTCGCAGAGGGCATCAGAAAGGCCTGCCCGGGCCTGAAACTGTCTGCCCGCCTCAGCATCTTCGATCTGATGCCTTTCTATAAAGGCGAAGATGAGGTCGGACATCCTATGCCCTGGGGAGGGAATTATCCCTACGCATTCGGTGGCGACGGCAGCGGCCTGGCCATGGACCCGGAACTGCAGGACACCTGCGCTTTCGTCCGCCTGCTGCAAGAATATGGTGTGGAACTGATCTGCGGAACCATCGGCAGCCCGTACTACAGTGTCCATGCCCAGCGCCCGGCTTATTATCCGGTCAGCGACGGCTATCAGATGCCCGAGCACCCGCTCTTCCATGTCGCCCGGCACTTGGCCGCAGTCAAGCGCCTGCGGGAAAAATGCCCCGGGCTGCTGGTGGTCGGCTCCGGATACACCTGCCTGCAGGAATACCTCCCCAATGCCGCCGAGGCCGCCCTGGCCAATGACTGGACGGATTTTGTCGGCATCGGGCGGATGGTACTCTCCTACCCGGATATCTGCGCCGACACCCTGGCTGGACGTCCGCTCCAGCGCCAGCGTATCTGCCGGACTTTCGGTGACTGTACCAACGCCCCCAGAAACGGCATGATCTCAGGATGCTTTCCGCTAGATGATTTTTATAAACGCCTGCCCGAGGCCGCCCGCCTCAGAGAATGCAAACGCGCGGCTCAGGGCAAACCCACCAAACAGGAGTAACTTGATGCGCACTCACGAATTCATCACCTTGCTGAAACAGAGCCAACGCCGCTATCATCTCCTAGGCGACGAAAACTGCGGGCTGATCATCGCTCTGGATGTGGAAGGGCGTATCTTTTCTCTGCTGGATGGAGAAGTCATCAGCCGGGTCAACCCCGAGGCTTTCCTGGGCTTCAGCGACAGCAGCGGATACCTGAATCCAGGCGGAGACGGCTTCTGGCCTGCCCCGGAAGGTTCCTGCCTGGGATACGAGTACTCTACCGCCGGCTGGAGGGTTCCTCCGGGATTATGCCATGCCCGCTGGCAGGTTCAGAGTCAGAGTGCGCAAAACGTATGCGTCAGTGCTGAAATAGACCTGATCAATGCGCAGGGGCTGGGCTTGCCCTGCCGCTTCACCCGTGACATCAGCATCGCCGCCCGCCCCGGAGAGTTGCAGCAGCAGGTCCGGGAGAGCATCGAGTATCTCGGCAAAGAGACCCTCTCCGCCAGTCAGGCGCTGCTGGCCCCCTGGTCGCTCTGCCAGTTCGACTGCGATGAGCATTGCTATCTGTTGCTGCCGCACTGCCCCCCGGAAGATATCTGGGACCTCTACACTCCGGCCAGCGACTGCCATCGCCGCGAAACCCCGGAAGGCTTCCAGATCGGCCTGAAAACCGACTTCCGTTTCCAACTGGGACTCAGCCCCAAGGTCAACTGGCTGGAATTCCGCAACCCGGCCAAACAGTTCCTCGTCCACCGCACGGCAGCACTCCTGCCGAAGAATCTGCACTACATTGATATCGCAGACCGGGACTGCACCACCCCTCCCAGCGGCCGGCCAGTACGCTTCAGCGCCTACTGTGACCCCAGCGGTTTCATGGAAATCGAAGCCGCCGGCGGCACCCCGGAACTGCTCTGCCCCAATGCCAGCACCAGCCTGGATATTACTACTGTCTGTCGCAAGCTAAGGAACCGTTAAAAAATTAAATTTACATTTCCGGTTTCTTTTGGCTGCCTTTTCCCTGTTCTGTCAGTCGCATATTAAACTGACTTTCGTGGGCGCAGCTGCCGACCCAACGGACACCAATGTCAGAGCCATTATTAGAAGTCAAAAACCTCAGCATATCTTTCCGCAGCGGGAAAAGACTCCTGCCGGCTGTGCAGGACGCAAATTTCAGTATCCGGGCCGGTGAGATGCTGGCCCTGGTCGGAGAGTCCGGTTCCGGAAAATCCGTCACTGCCCTCGCTCTGCTGGGGCTCCTGCCTCCGGCAGTCGCAGTAATCTCCCAAGGACAGGCCTGGTTCCAGGGCCAGGATTTGCTGCAGACCACTTCCAGGCAGTGGCAGGATATCCGCGGCCGGCAAATCGCCATGATCTTTCAGGAGCCCATGACCGCCTTGAATCCGGTGCTCAGCATCGGTCAGCAGCTGGGCGAAGTTCTGCAGCGGCATCAGAAGAACTTGCAAAAACAGGAGCGGCACGCCAGATGTTTGGAACTCCTGCAGGAAGTCGGCCTGCCCGATCCCGGACAGCGTCTGCAGGACTATCCGCATCAGCTCTCCGGCGGGATGCGGCAGCGGGTGATGATTGCCATGGCCCTGGCCTGCCGCCCGCAGCTATTGCTGGCCGATGAGCCGACCACTGCTCTGGATGTCACCGTACAGGCGCAAATCATGGCTCTGCTGGACCGCCTGCGCCGGGAGACTGGCACCGCAGTACTGTTCATCACCCACAATCTTGCCCTGGTCTCGCAATACGCCGACCAGTGCGCTGTGATGTATGCCGGACATATCCTGGAACAAGGCGAGTGCCGGCAAACCTTGCAGCAACCTCAACACCCGTACACCAGAATGCTGCTGCGGGCTATGCCGCAAATAGTGACCCACGGCCGGAAGCTCGCCACCATCCCCGGAGGCCTGCCCGAACCGGAGGCAACCCCCAAAGCCTGTGCCTTTGCACCTCGTTGTCCTTTCGCCCAAGACCTCTGCCGGCAGAAGCTGCCGCCCCGGAACACAGTCAAACCGGGACATACCGTCCGCTGTCACTTTGCCGGACAGACGCCTGCTCTCCCGCAAGCGCCGGCAGAAACACCTGCTTCACCAGGCGTTGCCGCCGGCCCGCTGCTGTCAGTCCGGGAACTGAAAGTCCATTTCCCCTGCCGGGTGCCATTCTGGAAGCGGCAACGCAAAGTCGTCAAGGCAGTCGACGGCCTCAGCCTGTCGCTGTATCCGGGCGAGACTCTGGCCCTGGTCGGAGAGTCCGGCTGCGGCAAGACTACTGTCGGCAAAGCCCTGGTCCGGCTCCTGGAGCCAAGCGCGGGCGAAATCATCCTGAGCGACGGACAGCACCTGGAGAAGCTCCCCCGCTCCCAGATGCTCCCTTTCCGGAAAAATGTGCAGATGATTTTTCAGGACCCCTATTCCAGCCTCAATCCCCGCCTGATGGTCAGTGAGAGCCTGGGAGAAGGCCTGCTCGCTCAGGGCATCGGCCGCACTCCGGCAGAACGCCGGGAGCGGCAAATTGAGCTGCTGCAGCAAGTCGGCCTGAGTGCTGACATGCTGACCCGCTACCCGCATCAGTTCTCAGGCGGGCAGCGCCAGCGCCTGGTGCTGGCCCGCGCCCTGGCAGTACAGCCGCAAGTCATCGTCTGCGACGAATGCACCAGCGCCCTGGATGTCTCTATCCAGGCGCAGATTCTGAACCTGCTGCATGAGCTGCAGCAGCGCCTGAACCTGGCCTACTTGTTCATTACTCATGATCTAAGCCTCGTCAGCTGCCTGGCCGACCGGGTCGCAGTAATGTACCTGGGCCGGATTGTGGAACAAGGCTCAGTGCCGGAAATCTTCGGCCGGCCGCAGCATCCTTATACCAAAGCCCTGCAGGCAGCCGCACCGCGCCTGGATGCGGCCGGTATAAAGAAGCTGCAACTGGAGGGCGATGTCCCCAGCCCCATCTCCCCCCCGTCAGGTTGCCATTTCCACCCCCGCTGCCCCTACGCCAGCCCGAAATGCCGCCAGGAATATCCCCCGGAAATCAAACTCAGCCCAACCCACTTCTGCCGATGCACACTTACCACTCCCTGACAAAAGATTTGGCCCAGTCCGGACTGCAGCCGGAAGACAGCGTCCTGGTTCACTCCTCCATGAAAGCAATCGGCGAGGTCGAAGGACGTGCTGATACCGTCCTGGATGTCCTGATGGACTATTTTGGGCAGCAGGGCCTGCTGGTTCTTCCCACTCTGACCTGGAGCAATGTCAATGCCGAACAGCCACGCTTTTCCGTCCGGGAAACACCGTCAGTAGTCGGCATCCTGCCCCAGCTCTTTCGCCAGCGCCCGGGAGTGATCCGCTCGCTGCATCCCACCCACTCGGTCGCAGCCTGGGGAACTGATGCAGGCGAATTTTGCGCCGGCCATGAACGTTTCCAGTCTCCCTGCGCCCGGCAGTCGCCTTGGGGGAAACTCTACGACCGCAAAGGCAAAATTCTGTTTCTGGGTACCAGCATCTCCCACAACACTTTCCTGCATGCGGTGGAAGAATGGTTCGATTTGGGTGCCACGGTCAGCCTTGAAACCCAGCTGCTGGAAGTCTGCGATGAGAGCGGGCGAGTCTTATCCCTGCCCTCACGCCGCCATATCGGCGGGCATTCGCGCTACTATCACCTGATGGAAGCACCATTCCTGGCCGCCGGTGCCCTGACCCGCTGCCGTATCGGTGACGCAGAATGCTGCATCATTGAGGCCCGCACAGCCGCAGACTGCACCCGCAAGATGCTCCTTGAAAATCCGGAGATGTTCATCCTGGAATGGAACAATGCCCACCCGCAGTTCTGGGAACAAGTAGTAAACCGGGCATCGGCAAAGCCATGAAAAAGGCCACCGGAACAAACCAGGAATTCACCTCGGCAAACAAACTGATTTTGGGAGTTACTGGCAAACATCTGGTAATATTTTTATCTGGCAGGACATTTTTTTAACAAAATCACGGTAAAAATGTCAAATTCGTGTCCTCGTGATTGTATTTTTATGTTTTTATATTACAGTATATGGCACAATCGAATTCACCACTATAAGTCAACCGAATTCAATCACAGGGTACTGTCAAAAAAAACATGAAAACTGATGGGAGTTTATGCTCCTATCAGGATAATGTAAAATGAAAGTTGCGCAAGCGGCTTTTAGCTCTTTGAAAAATTCAGCATTTTGCCATGCGGGGCGC
>JAAZIZ010000437.1 GCA_012800565.1 Lentisphaerota bacterium | reverse complement strand
TGAACCGCTGTTGTGTTCGGGAATGATGTGCATCCAGACCCTGGGCTTTGAAGATGGCAACCCCCTTGGCGTTGTTGGCGTCCTTGGCGGTTAGTTCCTCTTCATTGAACCGCTGTTGTGATCGGGAATGATGTGCATCCAGACCCTGGGCTTTGAAGATGGCAACCCCCTTGGCGTTGTTGGCCCCGTCCTGCGCTTTGCGGCCAAGGCGACAGACACTCCAGGTGCTGCTTGCCGGGGCAGTGAATATCAATAAGTGATCGATTACAGAGTATCGGCAGATTATCTCTTTTGAGGATTGCTTTTGCCGCTTTGACGGTTATATTAGGCTAAATTTAATGACTCAGGAACTAAATGCGTAATCACAAAGGAGTACCCCGGCACTATGGCTGATGAGTTGCAAGCACTGCTGGATAGGATTGATGAAGAAGGGCTTAAGAAAGCGGAGGCCAAGCAGTCAGCGTTACTGACCCAGGCACAGAAAGAAGCCGACGCAATAATCGCGGACGCGCGCGAGCAGGCTGCGAAGATAATCTCTGAAGCCAGACAGGAAGCGGAGTTGCTGCAGCAGAAATCCGAACAGGCGTTGCGGCAGGCATCTCGCGATGTCTTGCTGGAGGTACGGGCGGCGCTGACCGAGCGCGTCCAGCAGGCTGTGGGAGAACTGTTGCGGCATTCTCTGGATGCCAAGGACTTGGGCTCAATTGTCGCCCGGCTCTGTACAGCATATTTGCAAAACCAGGGCACAGAAAATAATATCGAGGTCTTGCTGGGGGCCGAGCAGTTCAGCGCCCTGGAAGCCGCGGTTAAAGCGCAGCTGGCAGCTGAGCTGCAGAAAAATTGCGTGTTGACCCCGGCAAAAGAGATCAGCGGTGGCTTCAAGCTGGTGTTTTCCGGCCAGAATGTGCTGTATGATTTCACGGATCAGGCCCTCGCTGAGGCCATTGCTTTGCATGTGAGCCCCCGGATCGCTGGTATTATTACTGACCAGAATTGATTGGTCCGGCCAAGCGTGAAACTCTCCTAAACTAAGGCTACTGAATGCCCTCTGATTTTTTCTATTTTCTAAGTTCACTGCCGCTGTTGCGATGGGGCGAGAAGCCATTCTGCAGCTATTCGGAATTCCTGACTTACGCGCAGAGCCTGCTCACTGACGCTGAAACGGCGCTGCTGGCGAACCTCTCACTGTGTCCGTCGGAAACATCATCTGCGACCCTGCCGGTGGTGCGTGCTTGGGAGGACTGGGAGACTTTTATGCGCAATGCTCTGGTGTCTTTGCGTTGCCAGGGCGACCAGGCAAAGGCCGACAAATGGCTGCGCCAGGAGCGCACTGGTTTTGCCGACATGCTGAGGCACCTGGAGGAAATTATGGCCCTGCCTAATGCCTGGGCCCGGGAACAGGCTTTGGACCGCTTGCGCTGGCAGAAGCTGGATGAATTGGAGGACGGCCATTATTATAATTTTACTGCGGTGGTCATATATGCTTATCGGCTGCTGTTGTTGAACCGGCAGGCCAGCTGGGATGACGATCAAGGCGGCAGGGTCTTTGCCGCTTTGCTGGAAAAAACTGCTGCGGCGGCTGATTCCTGCCGCAGCAACGAGGAGTCAATAGATAAGGGATGAGAATGACGTTTTTTTGACTTCCAGAATAATGCGCATGTCAATGAATCATGAGATAATCAGATAATCCGGACTGCAGAAATGAATGAAAAAAAATTTACTGGGCGAGTTACCGGCATCAACAGCAACATGCTCAGCGTGGCCTTTTCGGAGCGTGTGATCCAGAATGAGGTGGCTTATGTGGTGACCGATGACGGTGCACGCCTGAAGAGTGAGGTCATCCGGGTGCGCGGTCAGGAAGCCGACATCCAGGTTTTCGAGAACACCGGTGGGCTCAAGGTCGGCGATGTGGTGGAATTCAGCGGCGAGTTGCTTTCGGTTGAGCTGGGGCCTGGCCTGCTGACCCAGGTCTATGACGGGTTGCAGAACCCCTTGCCGGAGTTGGCGCGTCAGGCCGGGTATTTCCTCAAGCGCGGGTTGTATGTATATCCGCTCGACCGGGAGAAGCTCTGGGATTATACGCCCGTGGCGGCAGCCGGGGCAGAATTATCTGCCGGCGACACTGTGGGTACTGTTCCGGAAGGTATTTTCACCCATAAAATCATGCTGCCCTTTTCCTGGCACGGGAAATGGAAGTTGACTCGGGTCTGTGAGGCAGGCGCTTTCAATATCAATCATGTGGTGGCCACCGCCAGCAATGGCCAGGAGGAACGCGATATCACCATGGTGCAGACCTGGCCGGTGAAAGTCCCCATCAGCTGCTATCGGGAAAAACTCCTGCCGGTCGAGCCGCTGGTCACCCAGGTGCGGGTAATTGATACTTTCTTCCCGGTTGCCAAGGGGGGGACTTTCTGTACCCCGGGGCCTTTCGGAGCCGGCAAGACTGTGCTGCAGCACGCGCTCTCCCAGCGTTCCGAGGTGGATGTGGTCATCATCGCGGCCTGCGGTGAGCGCGCCGGCGAAGTGGTGGAAATCCTGCGCGAATTCCCGTATTTGCCTGACCCGCGTACAGGCCAGAATCTGATTGATCGCACGATTATCATCTGCAATACCAGTTCCATGCCGGTGGCCGCCCGCGAGGCCTCCATCTACACCAGTGTGACCTTGGCGGAATACTATCGTCAGATGGGCCTCAGTGTGCTGCTGCTGGCCGACTCCACCTCACGCTGGGCTCAGGCTCTGCGCGAAGTCTCCGGCCGACTGGAAGAGATTCCCGGTGAAGAGGCCTTTCCGGCCTATCTGGAGACCTTGGTGGCAGGATTCTATGAACGGGCCGGCCTGGTCCAGCTCAATGATGGAGAACAGGGGTCAATCACCATCTGCGGTGCAGTCAGCCCTGCCGGCGGTAACTTTGAGGAGCCGGTGACCCAGGCGACCTTGAAAGTGGTGGGTTCTTTCCTGGCCTTGTCCCGTGACCGTGCCAATGCCCGGCGCTATCCGGCTATCCATCCTCTGGAGAGCTGGAGCAAATACCAGAGCCTGGTCCCCGAACGGATAATCACCAAGGCCCGGCTGTTCCTGCGCGAGGGTAATGAAGTCAATCAGATGATGAAAGTGGTGGGCGAGGAAGGCACCCCGACTTCCGATTTCGTGGTCTACCTCAAAAGCGAATTTATTGATGCAGTGTACCTGCAGCAGAATACTTTCGATCAGGTTGACGGTGCCTGCGGAGCCGAGCGGCAGAAATATACCTTTGCCAAATTGGTGCAGGTGCTGGAGAAGAAATTTGATTTCGTGGACAAGGATGAAGCGCGTTCATATTTCCTGCATCTGAGGCAGGCGTTCATCGACTGGAACTACGCACCCTGGGACTCCGAGGAGTTCCGTAAAGCCGAAGCAGCCATTGATGCGACCTTGGCTAAAAAATAAATTTGTGAGACAGCTGGACACATAATCAGGATAGAATCAGGCGATGCGAAAAATCTACCATCGAATCATACAAATCAGCGGCAACGTGATTACCATTGAAGCGGAGAATGTGGCCAATGGCGAACTGGCCGAGGTGCGCAGCGACCGCGGGGTCTCACTGGCCCAGGTCATCCGCCTCAATCACAACCGGGTGTCACTGCAGGTGTTTGCCGGCAGCCGCGGTATTTCTACTGACAGTGAGGTGCGCTTCCTGGGACGGCCGATGCGGGTATCCGCATCCGAGGCGCTGCTGGGGCGCATTTTCACCGGCAATGGTTCGCCCCGTGACAACGGGCCGCAGCTTTCCGACAACATGATTGATATCGGCGGTCCACCGGTCAATCCGGCCAACCGCATCATTCCGCGCAATATGATCCGCACCGGGGTGCCGATGATCGATGTCTTCAATACCTTGGTGGAGAGCCAGAAACTGCCGATCTTTTCGGTTGCGGGAGAGTCTTACAACCAGCTCCTGGCCCGCATTGCCATGCAGGCTGAGGTGGATGTGATTGTGCTGGGCGGCATGGGGCTCAAATATGACGATTATCTGTATTTCAAAAATACCCTTGACGATCATGGCGCCTTGTCCCGGACCGTGATGTTCATCCATACCGCAGCAGACCCTACAGTGGAGTGCCTGCTGGTTCCCGATATGGCCCTGGCTGCAGCGGAGTATTTTGCCACCGAGCACAATAAGCGCGTGCTGGTGCTGCTCTCAGATATGACCAACTTCTGCGATTCATTGAAAGAAATCGCCATTACCATGGAGCAGATTCCCTCCAACCGCGGTTACCCCGGGGACTTGTACAGCCAGCTGGCGGCGCGTTATGAGAAAGCAGTGGATTTTGAGGACGCCGGGTCGATCACTATCCTGGCGGTAACCACCATGCCTGGCGATGACGTGACTCACCCGGTGCCGGACAACACCGGCTATATCACCGAAGGGCAGTTCTATCTGGTCCATGGCCGTATTGAGCCTTTCGGTTCATTGAGCCGACTGAAGCAGCAGGTCAATGACAAGACCAGAGCCGACCACCGGACCTTGATGGATACCATGATTCGTCTCTATGCTGAATACAAGGAAGCGCTGGAAAAACAGTCCATGGGCTTCCGTATGAGCGACTGGGACCAGAAGCTGCTTAAGTATGGCGAGATGTTCGAGGACCGGATGATGGACCTGAGCGTGAATATCCCCTTGGAAGAAGCCTTGGACCTGGGCTGGAAAACCCTGTCAGAATGCTTTGAACCGGCTGAAACCGGCATCAAAAGCGAAATGGTCAGGTCGTTCTGGCCAAAAGCAGAATCGGCGGAGTAAAGATTCGGGATGACCAAGATCAAACTCACCAAGAATGAGCTGAAAGTCCAGCGCGACTCCCTGAAGCGCTTCCAGCGTTATCTGCCTACCCTGCAGCTGAAGAAGCAGCAGCTGCAGATGGAAGTGCGACATGCCCGGGAAGAATTGGCTGATATCGACCGGCGTACCAATGCAGCGGTTGACAGCAATCGCAAGAATCTCGCACTGTTCGCCGGGCAGGAGAGCGAGGCTCTGCAGGACTTGCTCCAGATTGCCGAATGGCGGGTCGGGGTGCACAATGTGGCCGGTACTGATGTGCCGGTATTTGTCTCCCTGAGCTTTGT
>JAAZIZ010000436.1 GCA_012800565.1 Lentisphaerota bacterium | reverse complement strand
TGGTGCGGGGGTGGCTTTTTGCACTTTACCCGCTTTTGGCGCTTTGCCCGCTTTTGGCGGTTTTGCGGTTTTGGTTTTGGGGGCTTTGGGGGCTTTGGCTGCAGGCGCAGCTTTAGCCTTAGCAGCGGCTTTCTTCGGGGTGGTACGCTTCTGTTTATTATCTTCCGCAACGCTGCTGGGAACAGCAGATTTGCTTGCCGGGCGTTCTGGTTCAGTTTTTTCCTCTACCGGTTCCGGGTCTGGTGCAGCGGTCACCTGGTCTGGTGCTGCTGTCGGAGCCGGGGCATTGTCTGCATCCGCAGGTTTATCATCCTGGCTTTCCTGGTCACTGGTTTCTTTTTCTGCGGTGCCGCGGTTGAGTACTGTGATGCCGGTGACCGGGTAATGGGTAAGCTTAAAGCCTTTAGCTTCCCGGGAACGCAGCGGATAGGAGTCGAAATCCACCGTAATGGAGTTGTAGGAACGACGATTATTGGCCACCAGGTCCAGTCTGACCACTACGGAACGGTTAGTATAAAGGCTGTCGATCAGGCAATTCTCAGGGATGATCTGATATTCGCGTTCCAGGATGAAGCGGTCCATCTGGAAACGCTTTACGAACCAGGTGCCCTCCTGCCGGTCGCGGTACAGGATGGAATAGACCTGGTCTTTGTCAACCACGAATACGTATTTGGTCTGGCCGATGTATTCTTTTTCCGAAATGTTGATTACTTTGCAGGTACCGTCATTCTTCAGCAGCATCAGCTTGTCGAAAGGCGAGCACAGTAGCGGTTCATCGTTCTTGTTGCTGGCCTTGACATTGGTGCCCAGAAAATAATTTACCTTGTCATGGTAGACTTTCAGGCTGCGCCGGGCAATGTCACGAGCGCTTACCGACTCAAAATCCTCAATCTGAGTCATGCGCGGAAAGAGCGGGCCGTATTTTTCCAGCAGGTGCTGCAGAAATTCCACCGTGTGCTCAGTGAGATGGTCGAGTTTGTAGGCAACCTTCTCCATCTCTTTCAGAAGAATATCAAGTTCTTCGGAATTTTTGTTCAAATCGAACAGCGAGATGCGCCGGATAGGTATCTGCAAGAGCTTCTCAATGTCTTCATCCAGGATGTCACGGTGCAGCTGAGAACGGAATTTCTCCAGTCCTTTGCGGGTCTCCGCGAAAATCTTCTCCATCGTCTGGCAGGTCTCAATGCGCTTGTAAATGCGGTTCTCAATGAAAATCCGGGCCAACGATTTATCGTGGAAGCGGTCCTCGTGCCGCTGCATGGCAATTTCCAACTCCCGGCGCAGGATTTCCTGCAGCTTTTCGGTGTTGCGATGCAGCACTTCCGTGACGGTCATTTCCGCCGGTTTGTTGTCTTTGATGACCAGCAGGGTGGAGTGCGCAGTCAGTTCGCAGTTGGTATATGCGTATAGCTCCTTGATAGTCTGTTCCGCATAGACGCCGCGAGCCAGATTGATCTCTATCTCGACATTCTCGGCGGTGTAATCGTTGATGGAGGAAATCTTCAGCTTGCCCTGCCGGACCGCCCTCTCTATTGAGGCAATCAGGGACTCGGTGGTGCTGCCCGCCGGAATCTCGCGGATGATGACCTTCTTATCGCCGTCGGGCTCAATTCTGGCCCGCAGACGGATTTTACCCTTGCCGTCATCGTATTCGCTGGCATCCATGATGCCGCCTTGCTGAAAATCCGGCAGGATGCGGAAAGGCCGATTCTCAAGGATTGCGATTTGCGCTTCCAGCAGCTCCCGGAAATTGTGCGGGAAGATATGGGTTGCCATTCCTACGGCGATGCCGTCGGTACCCAGCATCAGCAATGAAGGCACCTTGGCTGGCAGGCAGACGGGTTCTTGATTGCGTCCGTCATAAGAATCGGTGTAGACCGTGATATCCTTGTTGAACAGCACTTCCTTGGCCAGCGGGGTGAGGCGGCACTCAATATAACGGCTGGCGGCGGCGCAGTCGCCGGTCAGGATATTGCCGTAGTTGCCTTGCCCGTCAATATAGTAGCGCTTGTTGGTCAGTACTACCAGAGCATCACCGATGGAGGCATCTCCGTGGGGATGAAACTGCATGGTGCTGCCGACCACATTGGCGACCTTGTGGTAGCGTCCGTCATCGATCAGCGACAGTGCATGCAGGATACGCCGCTGCACCGGCTTCAGGCCGTCATCGACATCGGGAATAGCCCGGTCCTTGATGACATAAGAGAAATATTCGACAAAATAATCATTGTAGATTTTCCGCAGACTGTCCTCAGCCGGCTCAAGATTGCCGCTGGCAGGCACTGTCAGGTCGCTGTCCTCGGGATGCCCTACCGACGGCTGAATATCGCTGTTGTCGCTGTCATCGGGCATCGGATTATGCTGTTCCGGACGCAGTTCATCTGCGGCGGGATTGGAATCTGCAGGATGGTCTGAATCGTTGCGCATACGGATTATTTTTGCCTGAACCGGTCTGCCGCCTGTTGTGCCAGCAGACACATTTCCGCGGCTTTGAAGGCATGTTCCTGGGACATGGCTTTTTCACTGCGGTTCAGGCAGTCCAGGATCATTTCGCCGAAGAATCGAAGTCCCACGGTCTGGGCCGCTTCAATGCGGTACTGACCGCGCTGATCGACCAGGTATATCTGCTGTGGCACCCGATACGAGCAGATGTCGTCGCATTTGCGCAATTCCATCTGTCCGTCCGTGCCGATGATGATAATGCGTCCATCGCCGAAAGAACGCATAGCCGCGGGAGTGAACCAGTCTACCCGGAAATAAAAAGACGCGCCATTGTTGCCGGTGAAAGAGGCCTCGCCGAAATCTTCCAGCTCCGGGAATTGCGGATGGGCGAAATTCTCCACCCGGGCAAAATTCAGCTTTGCGTCGGTGGCGCCGGTGTAGTGCAGGAATTGTTCACACTGATGGCTGCCGATGTCGCAGAGGATGCCGCCGTACTGTTTTTTGCGGAAGAACCAATCCGGCCGGGAGGTTGGGGGCCCCAGGCGATGCGGGCCGAAGCCGGCCACCTGCAGGACGCGTCCGATGGCTCCCTGCTCAATCAAGTCACCGGCCAGCATGGCCGCCTCACTATTGAGGCGTTCACTGTAGCAGACCAGATATTTTCTTCCTGTCAGCCGCACGGTTTTCTTGGCCTGTTCCAGCTGTTTCAGGGTAGTGAAAGGTGCTTTGTCGGTGAAGTAGTCTTTACCAGCCTGCATCACCTTAATTCCCAAAGGTCCCCGTTCATTGGGGATGGCGGCGGCGGCGACTAGCTGCACTTCAGGGTCGTCAAGCACCTGCTCCAGGCTGGCAGCGGCGGCTGCCTGAGGGAAGCGCTCCAGGAATTTTTCCACTTTGGCCGGGTCTGCATCCCAGGCCCATTTGAGACAGGCGCCGGCTGCCAGCAGACTGGCGGTCATACCGTAGATATGACCGTGCTCCATACCAACTGCCGCGATGACGAAGTCTCGACCGCTGCATACCGGCTTAACCGGCGGCGGAAGGATAAATTTCCGGCCATCGTGAAAGCGAAGATCAGAGATGTGAGTGAGAAAAGACATGGCAGGTCAGTTGTTAGGCTTGTCAGTGCAGTCCGAGGCAGCAGTTCCAGCTCTAATGGTGTGAGAAAACCCGTTCCGGCGCATGGTACAGGGCCACGCCCAGTTCATTGGCACGGGTGATTACCTCAGCATCCTTCAACGAGCCAGAGGGAGCGATGATGGCGCTGATGCCGGCTTTGGCCGCCACCTCCACACCATCCGGGAAGGGGAAGAAACCATCGCTGGCCATCACTGCATTGTCGATGCTCTCTTGGCCGGCATATTTCTGGCGGAATTTGTCGATGGCCTGCTCTACTGCGCCTACCCGGTCCTGTTCGCCTGTGCCTACACAGAGCGTGCCGCCATTCTTGACTATGACCACGCCATTCGAGCGTACGCTGATGTTGACATACCAGGCAGTCAGCAGGTCCTGCAGCTGGGCCGCAGTCGCGGACACACTGCTGCAGACGGTACCGAGGGTCTTGCTTTCGGCGCTGGCCGGATGCAGGTCGGCGAGACTGCGCAGGCTGGTCAGCAGCGGGTCGGCCACCACCAGGCAACCGTCCGCCAGGACCTTGAAGGTCTGATAGCCGCGGATGTCATCGCCGGTGAACTTCGGCAGCTTGCTCAAATCGCCGCATTGCAGAATGCGCACATGCTTGTTTAATTTGGCTTCCGGATTGGTAAAAATGGCCACTGCTTCCGGAGCATAGTCAGGCGCGACCACGCATTCCACGAAAGTCTTCATGATTTCTTCTGCGGTGCAGGCATCGACCTTGCAGTTGAAAGCAATCACACTGCCGAAAGCCGCGCGCGGATCGCAGTCGCGGGCCTTGAGATAGACATCCAGCAGCGAATCGGCAGGTGTGGCTACAGCCGCACCGCAAGGATTCACGTGCTTCATGCAGGCGCAGGCCGGGGACGAGAAAAACTTGACGATATTCAGGGAGTAGCTGATGTCTTCGAGGTTAGTTTGGGAGAGGCCGCTCTTGCCGGTTTTAAGGATTTTCATGTCCCCGATGACGCAGTTCCGTCCTTCCGGTTTATAAAAGGCCGCAGTTTGGTGCGGGTTGGTGCCGTAGCGCAGGTCATTGACCTTGCTGTAGGCCTGGCCCTGGAATGTGGCTGTATTGGGGAAATCGCCCAAGTGTTGGGACAGGTAAGTGTTGCGGTTCAATTTGTCGTCAGCCATAACAGTTCAGTCCTTTTTCTACGGGGATGGGTAACCGTGGTACATTTCTCAGACAGTGGGATCATTAAGTCGCTTGGTGAGTTCATCAAACTTGAAGTCGGTGTCCATCACCGCAATGATGTTCCCGTGCTTATCCCGGATGGGTTCAGCGAAAGTGATAATCAGGCGGCCGGTGAATCTGGAGAAAAACAAATCGGAGCAGTATGATTCACCTGTGGTCTTGACATTCACAAACCATTCTTTTTCATTGAAATTGACTTTCAGCAGGGGCCGGAACAGGCCTTTGTCTCCACGCTGGGTGTGAGCTTGGCAGATCTGGTGCCCGTCCACATTGGTAATGGCCAGGAACTGCAATGCGGGCTCGGAGCGAATCAGCTTCTTCAGGAATGGCTCCAGGGTCTTGGGGTTGAGCGCCTGCACCTCCGGTGCCGCGCAGATGCGGTCCACCAGTTGTTTGCCCTTGGCGATAGCTTCTTTCCTGGCCCTGGCGAAGTCGGATTCGAACATGCCGGGGATGTAGTGTTTGGCCTTGGCAATCAACTCATCGCTTGAGATGCTTGAGGTTCGCCCAAGGGCGTATTGCTCCATGACCCAGTCATAGATTTGGCGTACACCAGGATGGCGTTTGTTGATCGGCTCATGCTCAACGGGGTTGTTTTTGAGGTAATCATTGAGCCACTGAGCGATACCGGCCATGCCCGATTTGTCGGTGATGGTGATTTTCAGCCCGCGCTTGAGCAGTTTTTCGGTATCGAAGATGCTGTATATTTCCGGATTTTTCAACAGTCCATCAGCATGGATTCCGGCCCTGGTGGTATTGCACTCAGTGCCTACGAAAGGATAGTTTTCCGGTACTATCGACCGCAGGGTATCGCGATAGTAGTCGGCGATATCGGTAATGATGGTGGTGTCAATGCCACGGCTGTCGCCTTTCAGAGATATGTACTCAATGATTGCAGCCTCCAGAGGCGGATTGCCGGTGCGTTCACCGTAGCCCAGCAGCGAGGCATTCAGGCTGGAGACGCCGTACAGCCAGGCAGTCACCGCGTTGATATGTACCTTATGAAAATCGTTGTGGCCATGCCATTCCAGCAGTGTACCGGGATAGCCGAGTTCCTGGGTGAATGCATGGCATAAGCGCGGTACGCTGCGGGGCAACACCGCGCCCGGAAAAGTCACGCCGTAGCCCATCGTATCGCAAAGGCGGATTTTGATGGGGATTTTACTCTGCTGGGACAGCTTCAGGAGCTCTTCCGCAAAAGGCAGGCAGAAGCCATAGATATCGGCCCGGGTGATGTCTTCGAAATGGCAGCGCGGCACGATGCCTTCATCCAAAGCGGCTTTGACAATGTCCAGGTACTCGCTCATGACCTTGCCGCGGTTCTTCTTGAGCTTCAGAAAGATGTGGTAGTCGGAAACAGAAGTCAGAATGCCGGTTTCTTTCAGGCCAAGGCTTTTGACAATTTTGAAATCCTCGGCATTGGCCCGAATCCAGCCGGTTATTTCCGGGTACTTGTGTCCGAGTTCCTGGCAGCCGGTGATGGCCTCGCGGTCCCGCGTGCTGTAAACAAAGAATTCGCATTGGCGGATAATGCCGTTGGGACCGCCGAGCTGGTGCAGGTAATCATAGATTTTGACAATTTGTTCCGGCTTGTAGGGTGTGCGGGCCTGCTGGCCATCCCGGAAAGTGGTGTCGGTGATCCAGATGTCCTTGCTGAGTGTGGGGGGGACGACTACACCGTCAAAGAGAATCCGGGGAACTGTGGTGTATGGGAACTGCTCGCGCAGCAAATTCGCAGTCTTGACATCATTGAGCTGAAAACGCTGGCGCTTGGGCTTCTGTAAAGAAAAACCTTTGCTCATCGCAGTATCCTTGGGCTGTGATTGGTTTTGTCAAATATCATCGGTTAAAATGAAATCTAACACCTTGTTATTGTTTATGTTAAGTTGATTATTGATGGTCTCCCCCGAAAATTCTCTTTTTTTTGGGATTTTTGGGGGAACAAGAGGAT
>JAAZIZ010000038.1 GCA_012800565.1 Lentisphaerota bacterium | reverse complement strand
CTTTCTGCAGGCGATTGTGCGGGCCGTGGAAGAGCAGCGGCGCAAGATGTCCTGGCCGGAATTCCTGTATTTCATCGGGGATGAGCCCGGGGGCAATGCCGACCGTCTGAAGCTGAATATGAACTGCGGGCAGCAGATCAAAGCCGTCAACCCCAAGCTGCGCATCTCAAATTTCTTCAATGGCCAGTGGGGCGGCACCAAGGACTGGAAAATCCTCAAAGAGGTCAGCGACATCAACTGCACCAATTTCATCAACGAGGAGACCTTGTCCGAAAGCCCGGCTATCGGTTACGAATCCGTCTGGGGCTACAACGGCTGCTATTCCTACCCCACTGACACCCGCGGGTACCGCGTATTCTACGGCTTCCATCCCTGGAAATGCGGCTTGAAAGGCATCACCCAGTATGTTTCGCGGGCCTTCCCGGTCGATGACCCCAATACTGACGGCTGTGTCGCCTACGACCAAATCAACAACTGCAATGGCGGCACTGCCCATTCTTATGACTTCACCTATCCCAGCGCCGAGGGACCGCTGCCCACCCCGAAATGGGAAAGCATCCGCCAGGGCATCAACGACTACCGCTATCTGCTGACTTTGCAGCAGCTGCTCCGCAGCCACTCTGGGCCGGAAAAAGTCGCTGCAGCCCAGAAGGTTCTGGATGAAGTAATGGAGAACTACCACCTGAACTACCAGAGCCACGAACGCTACCGTATAATTGAGCTCTACAGCCCGGAAAGCATGGATGTGCACCGCTGGAAAATCGCCCGGGCAATTATGGATTTGCTGTAACCGGCCCTGCCCCCGCATCACTCAAACCATCGCAATTCCCATAACCAAAGCCACAAAAGAGGAAAGTCACGATGCTGAAACATTTGCTCCTGAGCTGCCTTGCTGCGCTGTCCCTGTCGGCCGCCGCAGCTGAGCTGATTCTGAATCTCCAGCCCATAGTTTCTCCAGACCGGCCCCAGGTCATCGATCTGCAGGCCAACCTCCGCCAGGTGGTGATTCCACGCCTCAATGCCCCGGCCTTGGACGGCAGTGACCGCGGCTGGGAAAAAGCTTTCCGCGATAAGGGCTTCACGATCATCCGCGACAAGGCCATCACCCGGGCCAAAGGCATGCAGGCGACCGGGGACTGGGAATCATTCCTGGCCGCAGCACTGCGCCCGACTCAGGACAGCGCCCTGGCTCTCGGCTACGATGATCAGTTCCTCTATCTGCAAGTGGATTGTTTCGAACAGGCCATGGACAAACTGGTCGGATACCCCAACGCAGAACGAGACGCCAATATCTACGGCGGCGACTGCGTTGACCTGACTTTCAGCAAAAACCGCAACAGTCCTGCTTATGTCCAAATCGTGATCGACTGCAACGGCAACCGTTTTGATACCATGAATACCCGCAAAAGTGACAGCGACAGCAAAAAAGGCAAAAACAGCTTCACCAGCGACAAAAGCTGGAACCCGGAATACCCGGTCGCGGTCGTCAAAAGCGACAAATCCTGGCGCATGGTCACTGCGTTGCCTTTTGCCGAATGCGGTATCCAGGCCAAAGACGGAGATTTTGTGGACATCAATGTCTGCCGCAATGAAATGCCCTCCCGGGAGTTGAGCTCCTGGGGACCGACCGAATTCGGTTTCCATGAAGCCGACAAGATGGTCCGTCTCTGGCTGGGACAGCAGAACAGCCCCGCAGTCTTCCTCAGCCAACTCAGCTATCTCACGCCCCGGATCGGCACCAACATTCTGAATCTGAAGATCAACAACACCAGCGATAAGCCTTTCTCCGGCGAAATTGAACTCACGCTGAAGCAGGGCAAGGACAGTAAAAGCTTCCGGGACAAAGTCGCGGTGGCTGCCGGCCGCAACCACAGCTTCCCCTTGCACTGGGAGGCGCTAAAGCCCGGTCCCTACATCATCAGTGTAATTCTCTTTGAGGGCGAGGCACCCTTGGGCATGGGTTCATTGTCCACTGTGGTACCGGAACCGATGAGCGTCTCGCTGAGCAAACGCACCTTCTTCAGCCATACCCGGAGAATACCCGCCAGCGTGCAGCTCGCGGTCACCGAGCCGGAGGCTTACGCGTTGCGCCTGAGTCTGTCCCAGGACGGAAAGAAGCTGCAGGACGGCGGCATCGAAAAACTGACCACCCGGGAATACCGCTTCTCGATCGATGTCACTGCGGTCAAGGAAAAGGCTGACCTCCTGGTCGAACTGGTCAGCAGAGCTGACGGTACAGTCCAGGCGTCTGAAAACATTTCGCTGTCCTGCTATGCCGATCCTTTCGCGGAACCATAATATCATCTTAACTCTGCAAAAACTGGAGGTAGTCATGATGAAAAACAAATTCACCCTGATTGAACTGCTAGTGGTTATCGCCATTATTGCGGTTCTCGCCTCAATGCTTCTGCCGGCCTTGACTAAAGCCCGCGAGAAAGCCAAGGGTATCAGCTGCCAGTCCAAAGCCAAGCAGCTGGCCATCGGCTTTATTATGTACACTGATGAGCATGACGCACTCATTCCCGCCAGCTTTGGTTTGAATGGCAACAAGAGCATCTCCAACTGTTTCCCGGTGGTTCTTTATCCCTATATTGGCGGGTCTTCCTCTTCTGGCGCGCTCTACATACCCCAGGTGCATTGCCCATCGGTAGGCGAATACAAAAATCCCAATTATCAGTACCGAATCTGCTACGGCCTCCCCTCATACATCGGCAGCCGTTCAGAAGGCACACCGCTGTTTCGGCGCATTTACACCTACGACCATCCCAGCCAGCGTTTCTCGTTGTTCGAAGGCAAATCCGGTTATCTCGGCGAGTACTATCTGAAAGACCAGTTCAATTCCGGAGATGCCTACCGGCACGGAAATAAAGATTCCGTTAACTGCGGTTTTATGGACGGTCATGTCGAGATGAAGACCGCCCAGCAGATTTTTATGCCGGGTACCGGCCATTATCCCCACTCCGGCTTCTGGAGCTATCCGCTGAATACCGATTACACACGCTTCAGTGTGAAATTCTAACCCCCAGGAGGTGCACAAGTGAAGTATCTACTGCTCTGCGCAGCAGTGCTGCTGAGTACAGCGACAATCTCCGCCACCGAAGAAAATCTGCTGCAGAACCCCGGTTTTGAGAACGCCCGCAAGAATGGCCTGCCGCTGTCCTGGGGCATCAGCAACCCCAAAGACGGCGAATGCGCTTTGGATGACCAGGTCGTGCACAGCGGCAAGTACAGCCTGCGCTTCAGCAATATCGAAGGTTACATCTCTTGCCAGCAGTCTTTTGGAGAAATGAGCACCCTGGACCACGATTTCCGCCTGAGCGGCTGGGTGAAATACGATAACATCCGCAATGACACGGTGGATTTCAAAACTCACCGCCTGCCTTTCTTCGGCATCTGGACCACCCAAAAAGGGCGCAACAGCTTTACTTTCAACGCCCTGAGCTTCCCGCCCGGCAGCTCGGACTGGCAGTTCTTCGAAATAATCTACCGCTGGGAGGATATCCAGGGGATGATCGCAAAAAGAAATTTTGCCGATCGTCCCACGCATTGGGCCGTTCGCATCAATATCAGCCAGCAACCCGGCACTGTCTGGTTCGATGATTTGTCTTTCGTGCGTCTGCCGGCAGTAGTCAGCTTGCGGGCACAGTTGAACTCCCAAGAATACATAGCCAACGCCCGCAACGCCATCCTGTCTCTGAGCCTGATCAATGCTTCTGCCGAGCAGGAATCCGTGGTCAAACTCTGCATCACCGCCCAGGACTCTCAGGCGGTGCTGGTGCAGCAGGAGCATCCGGTCCGCGGCGAAGTCAGCACTGCTATCCTGCCAATCCGGGAATTGCCGGTCGGAGCATACCGCCTGACCTGCACTCCGGCCGATACCAATATCCAACCTAGTCAGCTGCTATTCAATATCGCTGCAGACCCTTTTGCCGAATAAAAGCAAACTTGCTTCAGCAGTACTTTTTACACCCTGAAATTTACTGGAGAATGAAATGAGAATGCACCGTATCATTGCTTGTACCGTTCTAAGCCTGACTGTGCTTGGGCTCACTGCGACTGTCCCGGCCCAGGAGACTCCGCGGCAATTCCGGGTCTGGGGCCGCAAGGCTCCGGCCAAACTGGGCGGCTTCGAAGGAATAGCCAACCAGTACGGCCTGGAATCAATCAAAATTCCCTCCGGGTACAAACGCATAACGCCGGAAACCAATCTGCAGGACCCCGAGGCGCCAGCCGAATTCGCCGCCCTCGGCTACCTGCCTTTCCCCAATAATGCCATGCAGTACATCTACCCCGAGACCAGACCATTCCCGGAGGAAATCGGCCGGCCGGTACGGGCTTTCGCCACGCCCGGCGAATTCGTACCCCTGGCCTTCTCACTGCGCAGCCTGAAGAATCTGCACTGCGTGGAAGTCAGCGTCTCACCGTACCGCGATCGCAACGGACAAATCGTGATCCCCGGCAATCACCTGGATTTGCGCATCGTCCGGGACCTGCCAATCCCGGAAAAGGAAGAAAACCAGTATATGGTCCGGCCAAAATACCTGGAATCATTTGATGAATTTGATATTTTGAATATCCCCGCCGGTCGCACTGAAAGATTCTGGCTGACGGTAAAGGTACCTGAAGGCGCAGCCGCCGGCACCGTGCGGGCCAGCATCAATATCAAGTGCCGTTTGGGAGGCGAATACACCTGGGAAAGCATGATCCGCATCCTGCCTTTCACTTTAGCCGTCCCCGACCCGGAAAAGGATATCAATTTCCAAATCCTCTCCAATACCAACGACCCGCGCTTCGGCTCTTATGGCCGTGACTGCAATCCCTCGGAAATCCAGCGGATTTTCGTGGATATGGCCGAACACGGCATGGTCTCCAACAACTACGAGCATGTGCATCCACATATCAGCAAAGGCGAAAGCGGCAAACTGCAGTTCGACTTCGACCGCCCCGGCATGACCAGCATCTACTCCTTTAATGACTATATGTACATGGTCCTGAAAAGCGGCCTGACGGGGCCGTTCTGCTACTACAACGGCCCCTATGAGGCCTCGCAGTACCTGGTCTCCGGACTGCTCAAATATGAAAAATACAGCCCGGAATACAATGATGCCCTGCGGCAGATTTTCGCTGCCATTGAGGCTCATCGCGAAAAGATGTCCTGGCCGGAATTCATCTACTTCATCGGCGACGAACCAGGCTCGCATGCCGAACGTCTGCGTCTGAATCTCAACTGCGGACAGCAGATCAAGGCGGTGAAGCCCACCGCCCGCATCTCCAATTTCTTCAATGGTGAATGGAACGGCACCAAGGACTGGAAGCTGCTCAAGGAAGTCAGCGACATCAACTGCACCAATTACATCAACGAGAACACTCTGCAGGAAAGCCGTGAACTGGGCTACGAGTCAGTCTGGGGCTACAATGGCTGCTATAATCACGCCTTGGACACCCGCGGAGAACGGGTGTTTTATGGTTTCCACCCCTGGCGCTGCCAGCTCAAAGGCATCACCCAGTACAAGTATCGGGCCTTTTATGCCGACCTGAAATACAAAGGTTCAGTAGCTTACAACCCATTCTGCAGGGACGGAGGCTCCTACGACTACACCTACCCCAGTGCGGAAGGGCCAATCCCCACTCCGAAATGGGAAAGCGTACGCCAGGGCATCTACGACTACCGCTACCTGCTGACCTTGCAACGCCTGCTGGATAAAAATCCTAATCATCCGGCCGCGGCGGCAGGAAAAGAGGCCATGGCCGAGGTGATGGCGAACTTCCACCTTGATTATCAGAGCCCCAGCCGGGAAAAATATTTCCCGCTGTACAGCCCCGAGACGCTTGATGTCTACCGCTGGAAAATCGCCCAGGCGATCCTGGGGCTGCAAAAATAAGCCTCAGCTCAGAGCTTCAGCATTTTGAGTTTCTCGTTGTCGATGATCTCGATCATCTCACCGCTGCGCCGGGCTTCCGCGGCCATCGCGATGGCCTTTTGCAGCGCTGGTGCCATGGTGTCAACCATATCCTTGAGATTCTGCCGCCCGAGTTCTGCGCTGGCCTGCTCGGGGTAGCCCATTACCCCGACTTTAATTTCCGGGCGTTGCACGGTGTTCACCACCTCGGCCCGCAATCCTGAGAACGAGGTACGCTTCTGGTAGGCATCCGGGTCATCGCGCAGAAGTTCGGCAATCTCCGGCGTATCCATCTCCAACTGGTCCATCATGGCCAGATGCGGGCGGTTGGCCAGAATCATTGAGGTCTCGTGCTTGCCGGCATGCCAGTCGTGCTCCTGCAGTGCCGCTTTGGCCCGTTCCGAGAAATCATTGCGGCGCAGGAACAGAATCATCGCCTTGTGCAAAGCGGGGTTGAGCCATTTCTGAATCCGCAGCGACTCCTTAAGGTGCAGCAGGCTCTCGCTGCCGCCATGACCGGGCATAATCAGGATATTCAGGAAGCCCTGCAGAACCAGCGATTCGATGATGTCGCCGACAAAATTGGAGAAGTTGTTCGGTTTGACATTGATGGTTCCAGGCAGCATCCCGCCGGAAAAGCAGTAATTCAGACAAGGCGCGACGATGCAGCCGAGGCGTTCGGCCAAGGCGTAGGCGTATACTTCCGCGCCCTCAATGTCGGTGCTCAAGGGCAGATGATAGCCATGCTGCTCCACCACACCGTAAGGGAAAATAATCGTCTGGTTGGTTTTCAGATATTCGCGGACTTCTTTAACCGACATCTCTGCCATCGCGTACTTCATCTCGACTCCCATGGATTTATTGTTTATTCCTTGACTGCACCGGCAGTCAAACCGTTCACGATATGTTTCTGGGCGCAGGCATAGACTACCAGCAGGGGAACAATAACCAGCAGCAGCGCCGCGCAGATACTGGTGATCTGCACATCATGTTCACCTTTGAATTCAGTAATCGCCAGAGGAATGGTCTGGCAGCCCGGCCCCAGTAAGGTCAAAGCGAAGGCATATTCATTCCAGACCGTCAGGAAATTGAAAATCAGGACCGTGCTCAGAGCCGGCTTGATCATGGGCAAGGAGATATGCCAGAAGGTCTGCCAGGCTGTGCAACCATCCATCTGCCCGGCATCGATCATCTCCTGCGGCACCGCTTCAAAAGCGCGGCGCAGAATCAGCACGCTGACCGGCAAGGTAAAAGCGATATATGGCCCCAGCAGACACCACAGGCTGCCCTTGATATTCAGCCCGCCGGCGCCCAGCAGGCTGTTAAGCGGAATCAGGGTCACATGCACTGGAATCATCATTCCGAGCAGAAACAGTACATACAGCGCCGTCTTGCCCCGGAAGTGGAAATAGGAGAAAGCGAAAGCCGCCAGGGCCGCCAGGCTCAAAGCCAGTGCCACTGCCACAACACTGATCGCCAGGCTGTTCAGATAGGCCTGCCCGAAACTGCCACTCTGCCAGACTTGCTGCAGATTCTTCCAGGTCCATTCCGCCGGCAGTCCCAACGGGCGCTGCTGAGCATCGCCTTCATGGCGAAAAGCAGTCAGAGTCAGCCAGACGAGCGGATACAGCGTGAACAGCAAATAACCGCCTAACAGCAACTGACGCAATAATGACCCCGGACTGAACTTGAGCATCTTTAGCCTGACCTTGGCAACCCGCAGCAGGGTTGATATAAATCTGCCGATAAATATAACGCGCCACCAGCAATAAACAACTCAGCCGCAGGAAAAGCACCAAACCGCAGCTTTTCCTGCACTAGCCAGGAAACCGCAAGGCCTCAGGCAGGCACTGAGCTAATCCCGAAAACCGCCCTGTCGGGCATTATCTCAGCGACCCGCACTTGCATTTTTGGCTTTAAAAATCATATTATGGATTCTATTTCACTCTACCACACAAGCGAGAACCTGTATGCGGTTTTGTCAGGTTGTTTGAGATTTCCGCTGGCGGGCAGGCATCGCCCGCTTCAGGCCCTCGCCATCGCTATTACCTCTTTTCTCTGCCCATTAACATAATTCAAGGAGAACAGCATGTCGAACAACAGTGCCATCGGAACCGAATCTTTCGCCACCGAAGCCAAAGTAGAAGTCAGCAAAAAATTGCGCTGGGCCATCATTGGCTGCGGCGGGATCAGTGAGACCCATCTGCGAGCCATTGAGAAAATTCCGGAGATTGAGGTAGTCGGCGGCTGTGATATCAAGCCGGAACGCCTGGAACTGATGCGCAGCAAATACGGCTTTACCAAGACGTATATTGAATGGGACGAGATGCTGAAAGAACTCAAGCCCGACGTCGTCGATGTATGTACCCCGAACGGCTTGCACAAACCGGCCGTGATTGCGGCCCTGAATGCCGGCTGCCACGCCATTACCGAAAAGCCCATGGCCATGGACCCGGCCGAATGCCAGGAAATGATCGATGCGGCAATCATCAACAACCGTAAGCTCTGCTGTGGCTTTCAGATGCGCTACCATCCCGCCTGCGATATGTTTATGCGGGCCCGCGAAGCCGGCGATATCGGCGACATCATGTTCGTCAAATGCCGGGCGCTGCGCCGGCGCGGCATCCCGAACTGGGGAGTCTTCGGACAGAAAGAACTGCAGGGCGGCGGGCCGATGATCGACATCGGCGTGCACATCATCGAATCGGCGCATTACTGCATGGGCGCCCCGCGCCCAATCGCCGCGTCCGGCAATTGCTGGACTTTTATGGGCGACCGACCGTCCGAGGTGGTCAGCAGCTGGCCAAACTGGGATTACAAGACCTATACCGTGGAAGACTTGGCCGTCGGACAAGTGCGCTTCGACAACGGCGCAATAATGCAGATCGAATCCTCTTTCTGTAACCATATCGAAAGTGATATACATACTTTCGATATCGTGGGCACCAAAGGCGGCTTCAGCTTCAAGGATGCGACCATCTATACCGACCACGCCGGAACCATGCTGAACAGCAAGGCGGCATTCCTGCCCAGCACCGACTTCGGAGCACTCTTCATTGCCAAATTCAAGAATTTCGCGGACGCGATTCTGCAAGGCACGCCGATGCGCTCACCGGGCGAAGCCGGCCTGGCAGTGCAGAAGATCATCGACGGCATATACCGCGCTACAGCTGCCGGCAAAGAAGTAAGCATTGATTAACCGCTCCGGCCAGTAGGCATCACGCCCCTTATTTTCATGGATAACAAACCACTACTGCTCACCGCCGATGCGGCTGAACGGCTGCAGCGCAGCCGGGAGGCCCTGGCGGCCCAGCCGGTTGACATGGTCCGCACCGCACCGCAGGGCTGGCAGCCACAGCAATTTTCGTACACCTTGGCCCAGCCCTTTACAGTCAGCGGCCCGGCGACCTACAACAAGGGACGGAACAGCACTTTGCATTTCTCTCCCAGCACCACCCCAGGCTGGTGGTTCGACCGCAGTGATTTGCCCGAACAGCTGCCCATCATGGTCTCACCCCGGAATGTCTGGACCGCACAGCGCAGCATCGTCTTGCGGGCTGGTGCGCCGGCCAACTATGTGCGTATGACCGAGCACATCATCGCCCAACGCCTGGGGCTGGGACTGGACAACAGCCTGATTTCTCTGGAAACCGGTGACCCGCCGCTGTTTGACGTGGGCAGTCTGCCCCTGGTGGAAGCAATCCTGCAGGCCGGTCTGAAAGAAGACCGCCAGCGGCCCTTGCGTTACTGGACAGTCAAGGAGCCAGTGGCCATTATGAACCACCGGAATGGCTTCCTGCTCTTCCAGCCGGCGCCTCCCGGAGATTGCCGCCTGAACCTGGATGTCGCGATCGACTTCCCGAATGTCATTGGCCAGCAGCGCGTTCAATTCACTCTGACTCCGGAGGTGTTCCGGTACGGCTGTGAAGCACGCACCAACTGCTCGGCCACCGAAATGCTGTACTATCAGACTGTCGGAAAGTTGTTTGCCGACACTCGCAATCTCGGCTACACCCGTAAGAACATTCTGATTGCGGGCAAGAAGAAATATCTGAACGAGCCGACTTTCATGCTGCAGGGAAAATCTCTTGAAGCGGTCTGGCATCGCGCCTGTCTCGATCTGCTGGCAGCGCTGTCTCTGCACGAGGATGGACGCCTGGCCGGGCATATCACTTCCTACAAAGCCGGCCATGCACTTGATGCACAACTGCTGACGATGTTGTACATCCGTGATTTGCTGGAACCGCATCAATAACATTGCTGATGTCTTTTCTCAAGGACAAGATAGAGTTCTACCACAGCCTGGCCACTCTGCTGGCAGCCGGAGTGCCGACGCAGCGGGCGCTGATGCAGCGTTTCCCAGGCCGTTTCCGGAGAGTGTCCCGGCAGCTGCGGGAGGCTATGGACGCCGGTGCGGGGTTCTCCCAGGCGATGCGCTCCAGCCGCTGTTTCAGCACTTTCGAATGTAATCTGGTGCTCTCCGGTGAATCAAGCGGACGGACTCCTGAGACTCTGCGTTCCCTGGCGGACTGGTACCAGCAGCAGCTCCGCCTGCGCAGCAAGATTATCACCGGGCTGCTCTATCCGATATTCCTCTATCTGATTGCTACCTGTCTGCTTGGGGTGATCAGCGTCTTCACCAGCCGACAGCAGATTTCCCAGATCGTATTAGCGACCCTGATCCGGCTGCTGGCCCCATTCACCATCTATCTGCTGGTGAAAAACGTGTACCGGCTGCTTAGCAAGTATACGCTGTTCGGGCATCTGCTGGCGCTGCTGCCTCTGTTCGGTACTCTGCAGCACCGGCTGGAGACCGCCCGCTTCTTCAAAGCCTTGTCGCTGTGCCTGACCGCCGGTCTGGATATGGGCCGCACCATTGATATTGCCGCCGGCTGCTGCCATAACCGCGCTTTCCGGAACCGTTTTCTGCAACTGCGACCGCTGATTCTTGAGCAGGGCCTGTCGTTCCGGGAGTCCTATGGGCGCATCCAGAGCCGACGCGATATGTCCACCCCGATACTGGCTTTGCTTGACACCGGGGAACAAAGCGGTACTTTGGATGTCTATGCCAATAGGCTGGCCGATTTGTTCAATGATGAAGCCGCCCGGATCCTGGAACGCCTGACGGCTGTGCTGCCGTTGCTGATCTACATGGTCATTGTGATCTACGTAGCCTTGAAAATCATTTCCCTGGCTCAAGGATACATCTCTGAGCTCAATAAATTCTTCTGAGCTGCTCCGGCAGCCGCATTCTTCACCGCTCTGATCTGACAGAATATCATGACAAGCAACGATAACTGGCGCTCTTTGTATCCCTTTCAGTCACGTTACCAGAGCACCGCTGACGGTCACCGGCAGCATTATCTTGACGAAGGCGAGGGCTTCCCTCTGGTGATGGTGCACGGCAATCCGACCTGGTCTTTCATGTTCCGCCAGGTGATCCAGGCCGGCACGCAAGCCGGCCGGCGCTGCATTGCGCCGGACCACATCGGTTGCGGGCTTTCTGACAAACCCCAGGACTGGCCATACCACCTGGAAAAACATATCGACAATCTTGAGCAGCTGCTGGACCGGGAGCTGCAGCTGCCCCAGATGGACTTGCTGCTGCATGACTGGGGCGGCGGGATAGGAATGGGCTACGCGACCAGATACCCGGAGAAAATCCGGCGGATCATCCTGATGAACACCGCGGCTTATCTCTCAGACGACTGCCCCAAGCGCATCTTCCTGGTCCGCTGCCCTTTCCTGGG
The DNA here is from genome assembly GCA_012800565.1 of Lentisphaerota bacterium. Taxonomy (GTDB): domain Bacteria; phylum Verrucomicrobiota; class Lentisphaeria; order Oligosphaerales; family Oligosphaeraceae; genus JAAZIZ01. The sequence continues at coordinate 2,309 of JAAZIZ010000038.1, read as the reverse complement.
CGCTTTCCTGGTGCGTGGCTTGAATGCATTCGTGGAAATGGCCTTGATTATGGCTCCGGCAAAAACGTTGCCGCCGGCAGTCAAAGCTGGATATCGTTTCCCTTACCAGAACTACCGCGACCGCATCGCGACTCAGCGTTTTGCCCAGGACATCCCGCTGCACCCCAGCCATCCGTCCTGGAAGACCTTGCAGGAGATTGAGAGCCGCCTGCCCTTGTTGCAGGAACACCGGATATTGCTCTGCTGGGGCGAGAAAGATTTCTGTTTCCACATGCGCTTCTTCGAACGCTGGAAAACCGAATTCTTTCCTGCGGCAGAGGCACACAGCTTTCCGGACGCCTCACATTACCTGCTGGAAGACAACCCGCAAGAAATCATCCCGCTGGTGCTGGATTTCCTGCAATAACCAACTCTTGCCCTACGACATAATTATGGAGGAAATGTATTATGATGCTCGACCCCGTGTATTTTATTTTTGCTCTGCCCGGTCTGCTTTTCGCCATGCTGGCCTCTTTCTACGTCAAGACCACTTTCGCCCGTTATGCCAAAGTCTCAGCCAGGAGTGGCATGACTGGCGCCCAGGCTGCCGCAGAAATGCTGAACCGCTCCGGTGTGTACAATGTGCGCATTGAGCGGGTGAACGGCTTTCTCAGCGACCATTATGACCCCAGTGCCCGAGTTCTGCGCCTGTCGCCGGAGGTGTATGATTCATCCAGCCTCTCGGCCATCGGGGTGGCCTGCCATGAAGCCGGGCACGCATTGCAGCACGCCGGCAATTACGCTTTCCTGGGTTTGCGCACCGCGCTGGTGCCGATGGCCAACCTGGGCAGCATGCTCTCCTACCCGTTGTTCTTCATCGGCTTGCTCCTCAGCAGCATGCCCTTGGTCAAACTCGGCATTCTGCTGTTCTCCGCGGCTCTGCTGTTCACCATCGTGACCCTGCCGGTGGAATGGAACGCCAGCAGCCGGGCCAAGCAGGCGATGGTCAACTGCGGACTGGTCACCCCTTCGGAGGCCAGTGCCTCGGCCAGCGTCCTGAACGCCGCTTTCATGACTTACGTCGCCAGCGTCATCAGCGCACTGCTCACCCTGCTGTATTACCTGTTCCGGGCCGGACTGCTGGGCGGACGCCGAGATTAACCAGAATTAGTTACACCATGGGCGCACCTTCTCCCGACAATGTCTTCCCGCTTCTGAATACCAGCCTGCTGGGCCGGCAGCTGATTTACGAGCAGAGTGTACCTTCCACCAACCGCCTGCTCGCCGAACTGGCGGAAGGCGGCGCCCAGGAAGGACTGGTAGTGGTGGCCGAGCGACAGCCCGCCGGGCGCGGACGACAAAACCGGAGCTGGTTCTCGGCTCCGGAACAGAACCTGACTTTCTCGCTCCTGCTGCGCCCGGCCTTGGCCGCAGCCCGGATACCGGAAATCGCCCTGCTGACGGCGCTGTCCTTGCACTCGGCCCTCAAAACGCTTTTTCCCGATCTGCTCATCAATCTGAAATGGCCCAACGATCTGCTGTTCGAGGGGAAGAAACTCTGCGGCATCCTCTGCGAGAGCGCCATCACCCCTGCTCACGGCCTGCAGGTTGTGGTCGGTATAGGTTTGAATGTCAACTGCCCGCAGCAGGCTTTCCCACCAGAACTGCAGATGCGCTCGACATCGTTGCGGATAGCCAGCGGTAAAGAGCAAGACCGCAGCCGCATTCTGGCCGAATTCCTGAATCAGTTCGAGCCTTGCTACCAGCACTGGCTGCAGGACCGCGATCTGAGCGCATTCCTGCCGGCCTGGCAGTCGGCAGACCTGCTCTACGGACGGAACGTGACTATCGACACCCCGGGGGGATTAGTCTCCGGACAGGCCCAAGGCATCAGTCCGGACGGACGCCTGCGCCTGCACTTGCCTGACGGACGCCTGACCCTGGTCTCCTGCGGTGACGCCCACCTCGCACCGCTGGAGTGAATCCATTCGCCAAATTATTGCTATGCTGACTATCTCTTTCCAGCACGGCACCTTGTTGCTCGAAACGGGCAAGGAGACGCTGCCACCAGGTCTGGAGACGTACTGCCGTTACGATGAGCGCAGCTCCTGCTACCGCTCCGAGGCGTTGTTCTATGCGCCGATTATCACTTATTTATACCGTCAGCAGATTCCGTACCGCGACCAGGCCCGCGCCTATCAGGAGCTGTCCTTGACCCTGCATGATCCCCGGCCGCCCCGTTCCTACCAGCTTGAGGCCCTGCAAAGTTGGCGGCAAGTAGGCCGGCGAGGGGTGGTAGTGCTGCCCACCGGCACCGGCAAATCCTTTTT
>JAAZIZ010000435.1 GCA_012800565.1 Lentisphaerota bacterium | reverse complement strand
TAACGCAGAGTCTCCAAAGTATAACAATAGCCAGTACGTCCGCCCAATCCGGTCACCACCAGCAGCAGCTGGATAGTCGGGAAATGTGCATCCAGACCCTGGTGCAGCATCTGCACTGCTGATTCCGCCAGCGGGTCTGCGGACTGATCCGCCGCGATGTCCTCCGGTGGTTCCGGGAGCAGTATTGTATTCAAGCCATTGAGGAGTTTCAGCGGCTCGGGATCGGAATCCAGGGCACAAATCCGCAATCCTGGCAGGCTGCCCCGCTGGAAGACATAATAGGCCGCCCGCCCGCCGGCATTGCCCACGCCCAGGAGCAGCATATTGGTCTCGCTGATGTTTTGGATGCTCATCATAACAATTATCTTTCCTGCTGCCGCTGATCAGCTGTGCGTGTCGGCGGCAATTACCAGTCGAAGACGATCTTCCAAGTCTTCTTCCACCATTCCAGGGTCGAATCCAGAGCCGAGACATTGCCCTCTACTTCCCGGGAAATCTGGAGATCGCGATACCCGGCCCGCAGCAGTCCCAGCACGGTATTGAATTGGGGCAGCGGCTGAAAATCAGTCCTGCCGGTGATCCGGTATGGCTGGGCCAGAGCGACCTTGCGGTTGAAGACTGTCGCCGCCAATTCCGTGATATGCGGAATCCGGGCTCCGCCCCCGGAGAGAAGCACGCGATTGCCCAGCCAGCTGTAGGCACCGGCGTCATCAAGCTGCCGGCGGATCAGCTCAAAGAGTTCCCGCAGGCGTGCCTCCAGGACGATTTCCACGCTGGAGGCCGGCAGCTGGCGTTTTTTGCTGACGGAATCCTGGCCGATAGTAATCATTCTGGCGCGGTGGTCTTTGCTTGCCACGGCAGTGCAATGCAAGGTTGCCAGTTGGGTCAGCAGCGCGCTGGCGGTAGTGAACGGCAAGTCAAAAGCGATGGACAGGTCATTGGCGATATGGTCGCAGCCGATGCTGACTTGTCCGAGATAGAAATGTCCCACCGAGGTCGGCATGGCGATGGAAGTCATTCCCGCGCCGATGTCGATGACCAGCGCCAAGGCGTCATCGGAGGCTCCTGGAGGGAACACCGCCGAGCTGACTGCCAAGGGGGTATAGACCAGCGGCGCGATTGCCATCTTGCCGATGTTTTCCGAGAGCAGGCAGTAAGTGGTGTTGGCTCGGGCCAAATCAGCCAGGAAGTACTGAGTCTCCACCTCCAGAGACGCGGAATACTGGCCAATCGGATTGAACAGCACCCGGCCATCCGAAAGCCGCGACAAGCGGTTCACTACCTGCGGCAGGCACACTTTCCCGGCCGGGACATCCACGGTATTGGTTTGTCGGGCCGCCTCTTCGATATCGCACTGGCGCACCAGTCCGACATCCTCCGGGATTCCAACTCGGCCAGTGACCCTGATGGTTTCGATGAATGCACCTGACAAGGCCAGGAAAAACGGTTCCGGCAGCGGAAAACCAGCGTCCTCTTCAACTTTTGCCAAGGCCAGTGCGACCTGCCCGGCAACGACTCTGGTATCTACGGCCTCGGCCTTGCACATTTTCAGGGTCGGCACTTCTGCGAAAGCAAGCACCGACAAGCTGTCTCCGGGCAGGAATTCTCCCAGCAAGACCTTGCAGGTAGCCGTGCCAATATCTACTCCGACATAAATTTCCCGCTGATTCTTCACTGTCAACCGTCACCTGTCACGCTGCCCGTGCGACCCTTCTGAACTTGTTAAAAATATACTCCGGGAACCATAATCTGCAAGCCTGCCAGGCAGAAAGGAAGAGCCCCCGACGTAATCGGTAACTTATTGATATTCACAACCAGGACAAGCGGCATCAAGAGTGACTGTCGCCTAAAGCGCTGAAAGTGCGCGATATACCAGCCCAGGGCAAGCGGCCCGCAGGGCGGGTCTAACAACCCCAACGGGGTTGCCATCTTCAAAGCCCAGGGTTGGCCGCTG
>JAAZIZ010000434.1 GCA_012800565.1 Lentisphaerota bacterium | reverse complement strand
TGAAACTTTTAATATTTTTCAGAAAAAAGACAAAAAAAACGCCTTTGCGAACTGTTTCGTCGCAAAGGCATTTACGGTTATGCTTAGATATTAGTGCGAACTATTTCTGATTCTTTGATACTGCTGATTTCAGCCGGGGCAGGCAGATTATTTTAGGCAATCCATAGTTGTTTTTCAGGTGCAATGATGATATCTTATGCACAGGTCAGGCTGCAGACCATCATTGAGCTTTGACAAGTCTGGTCTTGCTTCTGCCAGCGGGATGCAATATTTGCGGCGTTATTGATCGGCTTTTGCGGCTGGTCAGGGCTGCTGATATGGCGTTTGCGCTCCAGTTCTGGTATGCTTTCCTGCAGAGAACCTGCTCTGCCATGGGACTGAACCGTATTGCCATTCTTGATCCGAAATCAAAAGCGAGGTAATGATGTCAAAAAAATCGTGCCGTTCTGTGCCGTTTTTCCGTCGTGATTTTACCTTGATTGAATTGCTGGTGGTGATTGCCATTATTGCCATCCTAGCTTCACTGCTGCTGCCGGCTTTGCAAAAAGCCCGTGATCGGGCCCAGGCGATCCTGTGCTCCAACAACCTGCGCACCACCGGGATTTATGTCGTGAACTATGCTCAGGACCATGACGAGTATGTGCCGTTTGCCTATCGCGTCGGCGGCAGCTGTGAAGGTTATGCGGCGCAAGAGCAGGGCGGGGCCTGGTTCGTGATGCTCGCCCCGTATGCCGGACTGACGCCGTACGGCCATTACCGCATTTCCAGTTCATCCACCAGTTTCACCCGCTACACCAAGCCGCTGGTCTTCAGCTGCCCGGGACGCAATGCCGAGACTCCCGATACCAATTACACCCAGGGCGGCAAGATCAATTTCGCGCCCCAGGTCGCCTCTTCCGGCACCAAGAGCGCCTATTACCGCAATATCATCATCAATGGCGAAAGCAAAGAGCTGCGCCGGGTGCGCCTGGCGAATATCAATCGGCCCGGACTGAGTCTGTTCATGCTTGACGGCGCCCAGACTCATTACCCGTACTACCTCAATCCCTCGACCAATAGTATTAAGTCCTATCCGGCAACCCACGGCAACGGCGCTTCCTGGAATGGGCTGTATTTTGATGGCCATGTCGAAGCGATATCCCGGTTCTGGCTGGCTTCCACCTATCTGAATTATACCGTCCCGATCTGGGTCAAAGAGAAATAATAATATAAAAGCCCGCAAGCAGGAATAACATTATGCATAAATTCATCTTTACAGCTGCACTATGCGCCATTTTCTCCGGGTTTGCCGCAGCCGAAACGCTGTTGACCCCAGGCGGAGATTTTGAGCAGCCCTATAAGCAGACTCTGCACATTCTCCGTCGGCTGCGCGATGCAGACGGGAAAGTCATCCCTCATCCGGAGGGCTCCATCACTGACCGGGTCCAGAGCGAAAAGGTCTTTGCCGGCGAGAAGGCTTTGCTGTTGGAAGCCCAGCACGGTGGACATACGATCAACACCAACCGCGATGTCCTGACCCTGCTGCCGGGGGCTAAATATCAGTTCAGCTTCCGCTATTTCATCGCGGCTGCCGGCCCCCGGACCAAGGTCTCGGGGCGGGTCGCTTTCACTATGGCGGACGGTAGCAATAAGTACCTCTTTCCCAATGGCGATGGTACTCCCGGGGTATGGCACCAGCTCAAGGTAGATTTTTATCCTCCGGTAGGTACCACCAGTATGTCGGCCACGCTGTGGTTCTCCAATGGACCGTACAAGATTTACGTTGATGATATCCGCGTTACGGCCAGCACTGAGCCCCCGAAGGTCGATCTTGCCGCCTCGGCCGGCATTCTCGCAGAACTGCCTGCGGGGACTCTCTGGAAGCAGGCCAGTTTCCGGCGGGTGGATGCGGTGGGCATCCCGGCGGCAGTGCCTGCGCTGGAGACAGTTGAGCTGAGCCTGGCTGCCAATGAGCGCGAGCCTTTCCAGCTGGTGCTGACCCCGAAGCAGGATGTGCCGCAGCTGACCTTGCATTTCTCTGACCTGAAAGGCCCGGCCGGCAGCATCCCGGCAGAGCTGCAGAGCTATGGCATTTTGCAGTTTGTGCCCATGCGCAATCCAGACAATCCGACTTTGCAGGGCGAGTTGGCCGATCCTATTGTGCCGGCTCAGCCTGTCACTGCCACAGCCGGAAAGAATACGATATTTTTTGTAAAGCTGTATGCGCCTGCCACTGCGGCCCCGGGGGTGTATCGCGGCAGTCTGACCCTGCGTTCGGCCGGAGAAGTCCTGGCAGAGGTGCCGCTGCAGCTGAAAGTCCGCGCTTTTGCTCTGCCCGAGACGGCCTGGCTGCGCACTTTCTTCTATGCCCTTGTCGGGCACATCAGAAGGGACTATAAGGATAACCGCAGCGTCCGGGAAATCGCCGATGATGTCTCGGCCATACTGCAGGACCATCGCATCAACGGCAACCAGTGCATCAAGCCACCGGCACCAAAATATGTCATCGAGGGTGATAACCTGCGGGTGACCGACTGGAGCGAATTCGATGTCTTCGTGTTCCGGCAATGGCAGAAGTTCGGTATCTGCAATTTTACTGTGCCTATTCTGGGGATGCTGGGTGACCACGGCGGTTGGTTCCAGGATGGCAAACGCAAGCTGTTCGGCGAACCCTTGTTTTCCGAGCGGGCCCGCAACCTGGCCGGGCAGTACGCCCGCCAGTTCCATGAGCATTGGTGTGAAGCTTTCCCGCCCCAGCTGCGCTATTACTGCTATATCTATGACGAACCGGCACCCAAGGTCTATGCGGAGCTGAACCGCCTCACCGGTGAAATCAAACGCCAGGCACCGGAGTTCCGTTTCTTCACACCCCACGCGGTGGACCCGGAATTGCCGCATTTTACCGTATTCGCAGTGCCTTTCAGTTTCGGCCGGATCAACCCGGAATTGCAGCGGGGACGGGAAATCTGGTATTACAACTGGCCGCATCCGCTTGACCATTATAACTATATCAAAAATCGTCTCTATGCCTGGCAGATTTATGCCAATGACGGCGAAGGCGGACTGACCTGGCAGATGACTGCCTCCCCCGGGCCAGAGGTCAATCCCTGGACTGACTTGGAAAAGACCTACCGCAACGGACACAACACCACGCTTTTTCCGGCTTTGAGCCCAGGAGGAGGACTGGTGCCCACCCTGCGCCTGGCGCAAGTCCGTGAAGGCCTGGATGATGTCGATTACCTGAAATTGCTGGAGGCGAAAGTCGAGCAGCACTTCCCCGGATATGGCCTGGCCCGGGTGGCCGAAGTGATGCAGGAACTGCTGCCGGAACTGCCTTTCGGTTTCGTCAATGACAGTAATCTTCTCTATGCTCTGCGGGAGAAAATCGCCACAGAGATTGAAGAGTTCGAGGTTGCACCGGTATCACTGGTCTGCACCAACCCGGCCGAAAACAGCGCCACCGAGTTCTCGCGGGTACAGTTTACCGTTTTAGCTCCTGATGGCGCCAAGGTCACCATCGCTGGGCAGCCTGCCGGAGTAGTCCAAGGCGGGCGCCTGCAGGCTGACTGCGAACTCATCCGCCTGGGTGAGAACCACATTGCAGTGGAAATCGAACACCAGGGCCGCACCCGCGTGCTGACCCGGCGCTTTATCCTCAAGCGCGATGCCAATCTGCAGAAGCTTGAGCAGCTCGCCGCCAAGCTGGAAAAATCCTCTTTATCCGCAGACGCTGAGCGGGCGTTCCTGCAGGCGCATGCCTCCGGTGCCTATACGCTGGCCGAGCGGGAGAAATGCTCCCGCTTGCTGGCTGAGGCGCAGCAGCGCCTGATTGCTGCCCGGCTGTCAGCCCCGCCGCCTGCGGACAATGCGCTGCAGGCGGCCGTACGAGCCCAGGCGCAGTGGATGTATGAGCAGCAGCTGTACGAGCGTGCCGCCTATTACCTGGACCTGGCGGAATCGTTAACTCAGGCGCAGCAGGCGACAGCCGGTCCGCTGCGGATTGAACCAGTCAATCTGGAGGGGAATTTCGGTTTTCGGATCGCCAATGAGCAGATTGAATTTACTCTGCTGGAACTGGGCGGGCGGATAGTCTCCTTCAAAGTCAAGGGCACGGAGACCCTGCATTGCGGTGACCTTGCCAAGACGTTGCCGCTGGCGGTCCGGGCCGGCAAGCAGTATCATAATTTCACCCATCGCGATGTGCCTGCCATCGGCGGCTATGAGGACGCCGGCCTGGAGGTATTGCCGGAATCCGCGGTGGACTGGGACCTCAGCTTCAAAGAAATCTCGGAAGCCCGCATCGCGCTGGAGGCTTCAATGCTGCTGCGGGGCGACCAGTTCCGCCTCTCGCGGGTAATGAGCATCGTGCCCGGTTCGCCGGAATTGAAGATCGACTACCGTATCAGCAATGTTTTCCCGGCAGAATATATCTCGGATGATCCGAGCCATTACCAGTTCAACTGGCGGGGCCGGATTATGCCGGCCATCGGTGAGGCACGGCAGGGTGACACCTTGGAAGTGCCTACCCCGCTGACCCTGCCGGCTACGGTGTTCGATCTGCAGAATCCGGTGTTCTTTGAGTTGCGTTCGGTGCCCTTGAACGATCATTATCTCGGGGTATTCAATCCTGACAAGCAAGCCGGTTTCACCTGGAAGCTTGATCCGCAGCTCAACTACGCTTATCTCTGGATGAATTCCAAAGGCAACCATCTCGGCACCGGCAAGGTTTATACCCTGGAGGTATTCCGGTCTTTCTACGGCAACCGGCCGGGCGAACCGGGCAATCGGCCTTTCGATATCAAACCGGGGCAGGAAGTCAACTTCTCCGTCTCCTTGATCGGCCGAAAAAACTGAGCCGGAAGCCAGGCCGCACATCGACCGGAAATAAAAAACAGCCGCACAGGAAGAAATTATTCCTATGCGGCTGTTTGCTATCTGGAGCGGGTGAAGGGAATCGAACCCTCCTGGCCAGCTTGGGAAGCTGGAGCATTACCACTATGCTACACCCGCAAAAAGTATCTTACTTAATGTATATGAAGAGCGGTATTTTACAAATCGCGCTGCGAAAAAACCGCCTTGCGCCGGCAGATTGTCAGCCGCCCTTGCCCTTTCTGGCATCAGCGGTGGTGGTCAAGACGGCTTCCAGCAGAATCAGCAACGCCATCAGGAACAGGCAGTATTGCCATAACGGGCGTTCACCGGACTGCGAGCCGGCCAGCGCCGTCGCAGAATGGCTCGCCGGCATCTCCCTGTCCCGCTGCAGAAACCGCTGCAGATCAGCGGTCTTTACTGTTTCCGGCAAGGCTTCACGGGCATCCAGGTTGATTTCCACCGGGCAGTCGCCCAGCAGAAACGCACCGGGACGGCTGCTGTCAATCGGACTCACGGGCAGAATCTCGCTGCCGTCGAGCCGATATAGTTTGGGGACCGGGGTGCCGCAGGCAATGCGTTTGCGGCCATGCTGCGGCGGGACTGCATCGGCGCAAAGCTCCCGCAGCAGTGGCAGGAAGGACTGGCTCAGCGGGAAGTCGCTCCAGCTCAAGTTAAAGGCGAAAGCGAAGGAATAAAGCCTGCCGTTTCCGGAGGCGATTTCCAGCAATGCGGGCAGACCATCCAAGGTTTGCAGCAGTATCCGTTCTGTGGGGTGGGCCTGCAGCCGGGCATGGCTCCGGATCGGGAACAGGAACAGGTCACTGCTTTCAGGGATAAAGATTTGGCCCAGGGGCGAGTCCGGAGCGACCCAGGACAGACCGAGGCTGGAATCGTGACTGGATTTTCCCAGCATCCCCTGATACTGGCTGCGGCTGAGGCCGTATTCGCGCAGTGCATGCCAGCCCAGGGCCGGGGATTGCCCGGGCGTGTGAAAGATTGCGCCGCCGTTTGCCAGGAACGCAGTGAGCTTCTCCCAGCTGTCCTGGCTCAGGCGTTCGGCTGAGCCCAGCAGAAAGATGATCTGACAACTCTGAAGATCAGCGGCGAAGAGACTGGCTGCCCCCAGGCGCTCCCAGGTAAAGCGCCCCGGCAGGCCGTCCTTTTCAGCCGACAAGGCCTTGCTGACAAAAAATACTTCGTCTTCGGAAAGGCTGCCGCCGTCATCGGGGGTGATTAGCAGGACTTTGACCGGCTGCTCCGCACCAGCCCAGAAATAATACTCGTCATCCGGCGGGAAAATATCGTGGGACAATCCGGCCCAACCCGGGCCGGCGGAGTCTTCCTGCAGCTCGAACACAAAAGCCGCCCGCTGACTCTGTCCTCCCTCCAGCTGCAGAGCGTTGCTCTGCGACTGCTGCCCCAGGCGGACGCTCAGGAGGCGCTGCTGCGCTGTCGGCGAATAATTGCGGCAGAGCACCAGCACGCGCTGTTTGTTGCCGGCCAAGGGTGTGCATTGCACCGACAAAATGCCCACATTGTCAGGTTGCAGGCTGTCGAGAGGCAGGAATTCCAGCTCAATGTCCCGCTCCAGAGTCAGCTCCTGCAGGGCCCAGTCGCTGCTCTGAAAATCGCTGATTAGCAGCAGTTTTTTTCTCTTGGCGCCAGGATTGAAAGCTGCCAGGCACTGACTCAGCGCCTGTTCCGGACGTCCGGCGCTCAAGGTAGGTTCCCATTCGGCCAGCGCCGTCTGCAGAGCCTGCAAACTGCTGCCGGGAGGGTATTCGGCCAGCAGGTCCCGGGAGTAGGTGGTCAGACCGGTCTGCCAGCCGTCTTGAATATGACTGGTCAGGGCAGATAACGCAATATTGCGGCTCTTTTCGGCGGCACCCTGCCAGTGCAGGCTGGCGGAACTGTCCAGCAGGACAATCGCCTGCTGCAAAGCACTGCCGTCAACCGGGCGGCGTTTAGGCACCCATTGCGGACGAGCCAGGGCCAGGACGATGGCTGCGAACAGTGCCATCCGGCACAGCAGCAGCGGGATGTCCCGCAAGCGACGGCGTCCCTCCCGGGGCAGGGGGGAAAGCTGCAGGAAGCGAATGCTGGGAAAGATCAGTCGCCGGGGGCGCGTGCGGTTCAGCAGGTGGAGCAGGATCGGACCGGCCAATGCCAGCAATCCCCAGAGGAAATGCGGGTAAGCGAAAGTCAGCATCGGTGCAGCGCCTCGCGTTTATGCAGCCAGGCAGCCAGGAGGTATCCGAGGTTGTCGGAGGTGCTGGCCAGCAGGTAGTCAGTACGGGTATCAAGGCATTGCCGGCGGGTGCTGTCCAGGAAGTCCTGCATACGCTGACGGTACTTTTCCCGCACCAGATGCACAGTGGTGGTGATTTCCTGGTTGCTCTCGCTGTCGATAAAACTCAAGGTCTCCTGGAAAGGCAGGGTCAGTTCGTCCTGGTCCAGAATCTGGCAGGCCAGGCAGTCGTGACCGGCAAAACGGAATTGCTGCAGCGTACGCCCCAGCTGAGACTCAAATTCATGAAAATCCGAAAGCCAGACCAGCATACTGCGCCGGGGCAGCATTTCATTGACCTGCTGCCAGGCCGCGCCGTGCTCCGCCCGCCCGCTTGGGCGGCAGTTTTCCAGAGCAGCCAGGACCCGGGCCAGCCCGCCGCTGCTCTCGCCCGGCGGCAACAGGCATTGCATCTCAGAGCCATAGGCGAACAGACCGACCTGGTCGCCCTGATGATAGGCCAGATAGGCCAGGCAGGCGGCCAGCAGAGCCGCATAACGGAATTTGCTGCAGGGAGCGTCTTTGCCCTGATAGGCCATTGACGCGCTGGCATCAAGAATGATGGCGCAACGCAAGTTGGTTTCTTCGTGATAGACTTTGCTGTACGGCTTGCCCAGCCGGGCCAGCAATTTCCAGTCCAGGAATTTCAGGTCATCGCCGGGGGTGTATGCACGATATTGCATAAATTCGCTGCCACTGCCGCGGCAGAGACTGCGGTGGAGACCGGTAAGCAGCCCCTCGACGGCAGTTTTGGCCAGCAGGTGGTAATCGCTGATTTGAGTCAAGGTCTGAGGCGACAGCAGTATGGACAGCGGTGTTTCGGGCATGATGCGGGCTATTTATGCTGTCCTTTGGCGGAGGACGCGGTGGATTCCGCTGTCACCAGGGCGGTCAGCATTTCGGTCGGCGTCTCAGCGCAGCGCAAGTCATGGATAATATCGGTGGTGATCAGCAGGGAGCTTAAGGTTGCGAGTACCTGCAGATGGATATCATCTTTGCAGGCGAGTAAAAAAAAGATGTCGCTGGTCATCCCGTTCGCTTCGCCGAAAAAAATCGGGTTCTGAGATTTGGCCAGACAGATGAATGACTCCTCGAACAGAAACTCATCCCGGCTTTGCGGATGGACCAGTGCGACACCGCCTGGCAAGGCGGTCGAGCCCTGTTCTTCCCGGGAACGCAGCGAGTCATGGAATTCGCTGGCATTGTAGAGGAAGCCGGTGCTTTCCGCCAGCGCGGTCAGGTTTTTCAGGATAGCGGCCTTGCTTTTGCCCGGGAGGGCGATGTCAATGCGGTCCAGGGTGCATAATGCACTGGGAAGCACCGGGCAGAGCGGCTGCAGCTGTTCTTTCTGCAAGGCAGGGTTGTGTTCCAGGATATGCAACGACCACCAATTCATGATTTCTTCCTGGTCGAAGAACAGCTTGTCGCCCTGTCGAATGCAGGGGGCATCGCCCTGCATGGCCTGTTCCCGCAGATGTTTCTGGGGGCAGTTGAGCAGTTCAGCAGCTTGCTCGAGGGTGAGTTGCTTGTATGCCATATCCGTTCTCTCCAGTGCATTGACCGGCAATGGATATAATATAGCATCACCGCCGGGCAGTGCTCCCGGGAAAATGCGCAGATGGGCAAAAAACTCCATCCGAAGCAGATTTTTGACCGCGGATGGAGCCGCAGCAGCAATAAATGGGACGTAGGTGCAGGGGGCGCAGGGCTGGAACAATGGGATGTGCAATTTTAGCTTACTGCTCCCATTGTCCTGTTATCCCATGGTCTCATCCCTACGTCCCCTACGTCAGATAAGAGAGCATTTCCAGAAAACAGATTGGGCTGATTTGAATATAGATATTCAAAGGTTATCTTAAAAAAGTATGCTTCAGATAGTCTTAACCGCTAATTTCAAGGGGGAAGCAATGAATGCAAAATTTTCAGATGACTTTTGTTTTACTG
>JAAZIZ010000433.1 GCA_012800565.1 Lentisphaerota bacterium | reverse complement strand
CGACCCGTCCGACCCGTCCGACTTGTCCGACTTGTCCGACCCGTCCGACCCGTCCGACTTGTCCGACCCGTCCGACCCGTCCGACCCGCACCACGCACTATGCACCCCTGAGGAGTGATTAATTATGAAAGTCGTCATTATCGGCGGGATTGCCGGCGGTGCCGGCGCAGCTGCGCGTTTGCGCCGGCTGGATGAAAAGATGGAGATTGTGCTGGTCGAACGCGGTGCGGAAATCTCCTATGCCAACTGCGGTCTGCCTTATTTTCTGGGCCGGGTGATCAAGGACCGCAGTGCACTATTGGTCACGACTCCGGAGAAATTCCGCGCCCGCTTCAACGTCGATGTCCGCGTCCGCTGTGAAGCAATCTCCATCGACCGGGCCGGAAAATCAGTCTTGCTGCGGGACTTGAATTCCGGCCGCGAGACAGTCGAGACGTATGACAAACTGATTTTGGCAACCGGTTCTCTGCCCTGTGCCAACCCGCTGCCCGGCAATGCTCTTCCCGGAGTGTTCCGGCTCTGGACCCTGGAGGACCTTGACAAGCTTGATGCCGCTCTGGCGGAAAAACCGCGGCGGGTCCTGGTGGCGGGCGGTGGCTATGTCGGGGTCGAACTGGTGGAGAACCTGCGCGAGCGCGGCTGCAAGGTGACCTTGCTGCAGCGCGGAACGCATCTGCTGCCGACCCTGGACCAGGAAATGAGCAACCTGCTGGTCGAGGAATTACGACGGCAGGGCATCGGAGTGGAACTCAAGGCGGAGCTGGCCGGTATCGACCGCGGCGAAGCAGGCCTGGAAGCGATTCTGGCTGACGGCAGGCGCCTGCAGACCGAATTCGCGGTGCTTTGCGTGGGAGTGAAGCCGAATTCCGAACTGGCCCGCGCCGCCGGACTGGACTTGGGCCGCCATGGCCATATCGTTACCGACCAGGAATTGCGCAGCAGTGACCCTGATATCTACGCTATCGGCGATGTCATCGAGGTAATAGACCCGATTTTCCAGGGGCAGACTGCCATTCCCCTGGCCGGCCCGGCTAACCGCCAGGCCCGTATGGTGGCTGACAATATCTGCGGCCGCGCCCGGAAATACAGCGGTACCTTGGGTACTTCGATCATCAAGGTCGGCAGCTTGACTGCCGCCAGTACCGGCTACTGCGAGCGCCTCCTGAAAGGCAAGACCGACCAGTACCATAAAATCTATCTGCATCCGGGGTCGCATGCTTCCTACTATCCCGGCAGTGCACCGCTGCATATCAAGATGATTTTTACCCAGGACGGAACGCTGCTCGGGGCTCAGATTGTCGGCCGCAAGGGCGTCGATAAACGGATCGATGTGATTTCCACGGCGATGTGCCAGGGGATGAAGGCACAGGACCTGGCCGGCTTGGAACTGGCTTACGCACCGCCTTACTCTTCCGCCAAAGACCCGGTCAATTTCGCCGGCATGATTGCGGAGAATGTGCTCAGCGGCCTGAGCGAGGAGGTGCATTTCGAGCGGCTGCCGGAAGACGCACTGCTGCTTGATACTCGGGAAAAAGATGAGTATGAGCTCGGTACGGTGCCCGGGGCGGTGAATATCCCCTTGGGCGAATTGCGGAGCCGCTACCCGGAATTGCCCCAAGAGCGCCGGATTCTGGCCTTCTGCCAGTCCGGACTGCGTTCCTATATCGCGGAACGTATCCTGAAGCAGCATGGCTTCCAGGTCGCCACGCTGTCCGGCGGTTATCTGACCTGGAAGATGCAGCAGCAGCCGGCTTTGTCTTCACCCGCGAAGGCGATTGCCGAATCGCCGGCAGGCCCGCCGCCGGCAGCGGCGGGCACTGAAACGGCAGCAACTGCGGTTGCGCCGGTGATGACTCTGGATGTGCGGGCTTTGGCCTGTCCCGGGCCAGTCGTGCGCCTGAAACAGGAAATGGAAAAACTGCAGAATGGTGACAGCCTGGAACTGCTGGCACCGTTGTCGTTTGAGCCGGACCTGGAGAGCTGGAGCAAGTCGAGCGGCAATGCAGTGCTGAGCTCCTCCCGCAAAGAGGATTATTTCCAGGCCATAGTGCGCAAACAACCTGCCGGAGGCGAAGCGGCACCGGCGGGGGCCGGGGCAGCGGAACGTTCCGGAGCCGCAATGGTTCTGTTCAGCAACGATCTGGACAAGGCAATGGCGGCGCTGATCATTGCCTGCGGTATGGCGGCGGCAGGGCAGAAGGTCGGCATCTTCTTTACCTTCTGGGGTTTGAGCGTGTTGCGCAAAAATCCCGCTCCTGCAGTGCGGAAGAGTTTTATTTCCCGGATGTTCGGCTGGATGCTGCCGAAAGGCGCGGATAAGCTCACGCTGTCTAAAATGAATATGGGCGGCCTGGGTACGGTGATGATGAAACAAGTCATGGCCCGGGACAATGTCACCACGCTGCCGGAGCTGCTGCAGCAGGCCAGAGAACTGGGGGTGAAATTCGTCGCCTGTGAAATGGCCATGGGCGTCATGGGGATAACCCGTGAGGAGCTGATTGAAATTGATGATGTGGTCGGGGTGGCCAGCTTCGTGGAAATGGCCCGCAACAGCAACAGTACCTTGTTTATCTGATTTTTTCCGGCGGCCTCGGAGTTACTGCCATCGCTTTGCACCCGCAAAACTGATCAGGGAGGAAGAATCCATGCGACACCAGTACAAGTTTAGCGTCAATACAGCTGGAAATACCTTACTCGGCCTGCTTGCAGGTTTGTTACTGCTGCTGTGTGCCGCCCCGCAGTCCGGTGGAGCGGAGGTCTTGCAGTGGCGCGGGGAAGGACACCGCGGCGAATATCCGGAGCAGGGATTGTTGCAGTCCTGGCCAGCCGACGGATTGACTGCAGTCTGGAAGACTGCGGGGCTCGGCGAGGGTTATTCTTCCCCGATTCTGGTTGCAGGTAAAGTCTATTTTACCGGGGCGCAGGAGAGTGAAGGCCAAAAGACCGAAGTCCTCAGTTGCCTGGATGCCGCGGACGGGAAGCTCCTCTGGCAGACCCAGTTCGGCCAGCCGTGGAAAGGGCAGTACCCGGCTTCCAGATGCACCCCCAGCTTCAGCGCCGGGGAAATCTTCGTCAGCAGCGGCAGCGGCGAGGTGGCAAAACTGTCCGCCGAGACTGGACAGCTGCAGTGGAAAATCGACGCAATGCAGACTTTTCAAGGCGTACCCGGGGGCTGGGGCATCGCGGAGTCTCTGCTGGTGGATGACCGGGCGGTCTATTTCACCCCCGGCGGTAAAATTACCACCATGGTGGCGCTGGACCGGCGGAATGGCCAGACCTTGTGGCAGAGCAAAAGCCTGGGCGAAAAGACCAGCTACGTCAGCCCGACTGTCATCCACCATAACGGCATCCGGCAAATCATCGGTGCGACCACCAATTATGTGTTCGGGGTAAACCCTGACGATGGCAGCTTTGCCTGGTCCTGCCATTTTGCTGAAATCCTTGATGCAGGGCGGAAGATCAAACGCTACGATATCATCGCCAATTCTCTGCTCTACCGGGACGGGCGGCTGTTCTTGTCCAATGGCTACCATCATGGTTCCATGATGTTCCAGCTCAATCAGAACGCCAGCGCAGTCGAAGTGCTCTGGACCAATCTCGACCTGTGCTCACAGCACCACGCCTTTGTCTGGTACCAGGACTGGATTTTCGGCACCTCGCACCCCACCCGGAAATGGACCTGCCTGGAGGCCACCACCGGCAAGACTCTATTCTCCGAAAAAGTGCCTCAGGTCGGCCTGGGGCAGGTCATCAGTGCCGATGGCATGCTCTACGTCTATGATGCCGACCGGGGCAACCTGATCCTGGCCAAACCCGACCCCACGGGCTTCCAGGAGGTATCGCGCTTCCCGATCCGGGACGGCCAGCAACAGCACTGGTGCCATCCCATTATCGTCAACGGCATGCTGCTGCTGCGCCATGGCGATGTCGGACTGGCCTATCGCCTGAAATAAACTCTCGACAAGCATAAATGGCAGCAGAAATAAGGCGAAAAGGTTTTCTGTCGCCGCCGCTGCCTTAAATAGCGCAAAGTGACATAAATACGGCGTAAGGGTTTTCTGTCGCCGCCGCAGCCCTAAATCTTGCAAAGCGACATAAATATGGCGTAAGGGCATATGGAGTGCGGCGGCTTGCCGCCGCTTTCAGTGCGGGAGCTTGCTCCCGCACCTCTCCCGCACACCGTACCTGCGTCGCACACTGCACCCCATCGCACACCGTACCTGCGTCGCATACCAGAATTCCATTACACCCGCGACAGGGCAACGCCAGGAGCGAAACATACCCTGCGGCAGCAAGCTGCCGCAGCCAAAGCGGGAGCAAGCTCCCGCATCTCCATATCGCGCCTTCGACAGACACAATTGGCAGCAGAAATAAGGCGAAAAAGCTTTCTGTCGCCGCCGCTGCCTAGTCCTATAAAGCGACATATCCTGCGGCGGCTTGTCGCCGCTTTTCAGTGCGGGAGTAAGTGTTCGTTGTCCACCTCGAATTCGTCAATTACGTGAATATCATCGATTTTCATACCGAACACGGTTTTCACTTGCGCCACGCTTGCGGTCTGTTCAAACCATGATGCGGAACACCACGGGTACTGATTTGCCACCGATACTAAGCCGTGATGAACGGCATTAGCATGGGTGTAATTCAGACGCGCCAAATAAGATTTTGCATAAGTAAGTTCGGTATCCCAGTAATTATGCCAAATACGCCGACCGGGAGTGCCGTCCAATTTATTTATCCAAATTCCGAGCGTACTGTGAAGTTTTTTTATCATTAATGCAAGCGATTCAGCTTTCTTTTCCGGGGAGTGTCCCACAAAATGGTAGTGATTGGAAAAGACACACCATGCCTCTAATTGCCAGTTAAACTCCCGTGCCACAGTTAACAGTTTGCACTGCAATGCATCTAAATGCTTGGGTTCACGAAAAAAGTGCTGTTTCAGATATGTTCCGGCAGTAACAAAATAGGTGCCGGTTGCCGAAAGGCGATGTGTCGGCGCATGTGGCCACGGCGTTTCATGCATATCATACCCCACATTACAGCGCAGCGAAATAGCGCTCAGAAATCATATTCTACCGGGACCGGCAGCCCGCATTGTGCGGATTTGATCGCCGCTTCGGCAAAAGCGACCGTCCTGGTGCCCTGATAGACATCGGTCGGGCATTGCCTGCCTTGCAAAATGCCGTTGACGAAATCGGCCAATTCCGAGGCGACATTGTGACTGGCGGTCTGCACCGGTATCTCGGCGAAGGCCAGCTTCTGGGCGGCCTGGCAGGACGAAGCTTCGCAAATCTGGATTTTTTCGCTGGTGTTGTCGCAGATGATGGT
>JAAZIZ010000432.1 GCA_012800565.1 Lentisphaerota bacterium | reverse complement strand
GTGCCATCATTGCCGATGGTAACCGAACGCGGCTCGTCATCCATCTTCAGATTCAGAGTATTCCCGCAGGAGCCATCCCACCAGGTACGCACCCAGACTTTCACCGCCACCGCTGCCGGCAACTCGAAAGTGAACAGCGCCCCGCCATACTGCATTGAGGGCTCCTCGTTCGCAGGCGGAACACCCTTGCCATCCAAGATGCGCAGGGCGGTCTTTTCCGCCGCCAGGGAATCCTGGTATTTCTCAAAGGGCGGGGTGAATTCCTGCACCTGGGTAGCATTCAGCACCAGGAAGACCTCAGCATCCGACAAGGCGATACTGGCCCCTGAGCCCTGGGCCGGTGCCAGCCGGGCGGGACGACGTGACACGGCTGCAGACATCCCCCGCAACGGGTCCTCGGCCCGTGATCGCAAGACCACCGGCGCAAGCAGCAGCCCCAGGAAGACCCCAGTCAGGATGATTTTCTTCCCGCTGTATTGCTGGCAAGCGCAAATCACTTCGCCGGGAGCAGGCAGTGTCGCGGCGCTCAGCGCCAGAGCCAGGAACCAGCCCAGGCCGCGGGTCAGGGGATCGCTGATAAACATCCCCAAGGTAAAGAGCGTCACTGCTGCCGCTCCGCCCAGCGCCTGCACGGAATCGCTGTCGCTTTTGCCGCCGCGCAGATGACGCCGCAGTCCGCCGGTCAAGGCCAGCAGCAGCAGCAAAACCAGCAGAGCAGCAGCAGGGAAACCGAGTGTGCCAGCGATAATCCCCCAGCCGGCCTGAGTATCCGCATCAATATCATTGTAACTGGGATTAGGTAATTCGCCATAACAGCGACCGATGCAGTCCTGATAACGACTGGAGCCGACTCCGCGCCAGGGTACCTGCCCGGCCATCTTCAGGGCCGCCAGGAAATCAAGGTGGCAGGTCTTGAGCTCACCTGCGAAATCGCCGGTCTTGACCGGATTCAAGGTAGCCAGCACGGTGCTGCGTTGGGCGTTCTCCGCCCCCCAGGCCAGGGAAAAGACCAGCACTACCGCGGCCAGCAGATTCAGCAGCACCGCCCGCTTGCTCAGGAAACAGGATGCGGTCAGCAGCACCGCCAGGCAAAGCACCAGCATCATCCCGTGGGCGATGAAGCTCAGCACCAGGATGCTGGCCAGCAACACCGCCAGCCAGCGCCAGAATCCAGTCCGGCGCCCCAGCCATTGGGGCTGAATCCAGACCAGCGCTCCGGCCAGGAAGAAGCTGAATGCCATCCGGCTGCGAAAGAACCCGGTCAGGGCCTTGCCGAAGCCCCAGGGCAAAGCCTGCACATCCGCCGGCGCCTGAATAGAACCGTAGCCAAACAGCACCGTCTGACTGAGACCAGCCATGACATTCAGCAGCAACCCCAGGCTGACCACCACCGTGGCCGCAAACGGCGCATGGCGCAGAAAATAGCTGAACAGAAGCATACCGCAGAAGAACTGCTGCACCAGCTGCGCCAGCTCAATCGCACCGCTGATCCCGGGCCGGGAAAAACTGTTCGCGACTGCCGCCGCAATAATGGCCAGCAACCCCAGTGTGGGATAGAACACGCTCTGCTGCCGCCGGAAAGACTGCCAGAGCAGACCCAGGAAAGCGGCCGCAAAAGTCACGTCCGCAAGCGCTATTTTGCCACCCGCAAACGGGAATTTGACCTGCGAGGCCATGCTCAGCAACGCCAGACTCAGCAGTGCCAGCAGCCAGACCGGTACCTCCTCTGCCGGGTCCACGCCTGCGGCCCGCCCGAGAAAACGCTGCCACAGCTGCCGGCAGCAGCAGGATTTGGACTGTTCTGGAGGGGTCGCGGTGGTCTCCGCTGCAACCGGAGCTGCCTGGGCAGCCAAAGGCAAAGGTGTTTCAGTATTCATTGGCGTTTTATTTAAGCAATCGGACCGTAGTCGTAATGGTGATATTGGCGGCAACCTCGCCGCCAGCTGCAGTTTGCAAGCAGGCCTCTTAAGTATAATACTGTATTGCTGTATTAGCAGAAATCAACCGCAGCAGCAGGACTTCGCCCCCCAAGACAGCAAAATTATTTTGCGCGGACTTGACTATATCTTCAGGAATGCTTATAGTAAGACTACGGAATTCTACTTAAACCTGATGCTGTACGTGAGATTACCACAATGAAACACCTCTCTACAGAACAGCCCCCTCGGCGCCGCCGGCAGCACTGCTTCACCCTGGTAGAGCTGATGGTCGTGGTGATGATCATCGGTGTCCTGCTGGGAGTACTCGCACCCGCTTTCAACCGGCTGCTGACCGGCAGCGCAATCAGCGCCGCTGAACGTATGCTCTCCGGCCAGCTGGCGCTGGCCCGCGCAGAAGCGGTAAAACGCCGCTGCCAGGTCGCGATTGTGGTGGACGACCACGATCCGGCCAACAGTTCCAACTCCCTGCGGGCGGCTTACCAAGACCACAGCGGCGTTTGGCAGTGGCTGCCAGGCAGCCGCCAGGATTTCCTGCCCAACGGAGCGCTGATCGGCAATCTGACTGAAGTTGAAATTAACGCTGCAGCCTTTACCGCCAAGAAGTTTGTCTACCAGCTG
>JAAZIZ010000431.1 GCA_012800565.1 Lentisphaerota bacterium | reverse complement strand
TGCCCCGTCCGACTTGTCCGCCCCGTCCGACTTGTCCGACCCGTCCGCCCCGTCCGACCCGTCCGACAGGGTTGGGGCTTTAGCCCCAGGGCAGCGCCCGGTGCGAACCCCGGGACGCGTACTCCCTCTTTCCTCCGGGCGTTCTGGAAGAGCGCTACAGTCCGCTGTTTTATGTCCGTTGGCAGCGTCGGGCGCGAAAATGTTTTCTGACGGTATGCGTTGCCAAGGCCAGCAGCAGAACAGCCGCCACCAGCAGCACGCAGCCTATTCCGGCCAGCAGTTTTTCTTTCTCCCAGCGGCTGCCGATCAGGATGACCAGCGACCAGATACTGATTACGGTCATAAAGAGCGCCGGCAGCAGTCCGAACCACAGCTTCCGGCCGGTACGCAGCAGCCATAAGGTCAGGACCATCAAGGTCAAGGCCGCCATCAGCTGATTGGAAGCCCCGAACACCGGCCAAATCCGCAGCACGCTGTCACTGAAGACCAGCAGCCCCGACAACACGATAATGATTCCGGTGGATACCCAGCGGTTGGACAACGCCATCTGCCAGAATTGCTTGCGGCCAGCAGGAGCGCCCTCCTGGTGTACCTCCTGCCCTCCTTCATCCGCGCCCCCCTGACGGGACAGGAATAATTCCTGCCAGATAAAGCGTGCCAGACGGGCGGCGGTATCCAGGCTGGTCAGCATAAATGCTGATACCGACAGGCACAGGAAACTGACTCCAAAATCATACGGCAAGCCCAATTTGGCGGTAAAATTCGCGATTCCGCTGGCGAAAGCCAGCGTGGGTACAAAGTCTGCGCTGTAGAACATCCCCGCGAAATCATCGTATTTCAGATAAGCCACACTGATAATGGCCAGAATGGCCAGAATGCCTTCGACCATCATTGCGCCCATGCCTACAGGTTGAATATGCTTTTCGCTGGCGATTTGTTTGGAGGTTGTGCCGGATGCCACGAGGGCATGGAAACCGGAGCAGGCCCCGCAGGCGATAGTCACAAACAACAATGGCAGCAAATCAGGA
The DNA here is from genome assembly GCA_012800565.1 of Lentisphaerota bacterium. Classification (GTDB taxonomy): domain Bacteria; phylum Verrucomicrobiota; class Lentisphaeria; order Oligosphaerales; family Oligosphaeraceae; genus JAAZIZ01. The sequence continues at coordinate 1,006 of JAAZIZ010000431.1, read as the reverse complement.
ATCAGGCGCAAGTTGGAATCGGGCACAAGCGCCACTGGATTCACGAAAGCCGGCATAGAGAACTCGGGGCGGTAACATATCACTCCTGCAATTCCCAGGAGCATTGTGCCGATCAGCAGATAGGAATTCAGGTAATCGCGGGGTTGCAGAAGAATCCATACCGGCAGAACCGAAGCCACGAAAGCGTAATACAGCAGACCAAGGCGGGCCGCGGTGCGGGCATGCTCAGCCGAGCCCAGCAATGCCGTCAAATCCAGCGGGAAGACACAGCCCAGCCAGACGCACAGAAACAGCAACGGCACGAATACCGCGCTGGCTTCCGCCAGGGACAGCATGTTCTGCCGCAAGGCAACCGCAAAAAACGGGGCAATGAAAATAAACAGTATTGATGAGGTCGCCACTGACGGCGTGCTGACAAAGGTCTGGGCGACCATAATGGTGAAGACCGCTACAATCAGCATCAGGCTGGCCAGGCAGAACAGCAGGAAAATCTGCCGTCCCAGATAGCCGAGTTCCCGCTCAATTACATAAGCAATCGAACGGCCCTCATTGCGGACCGACAGGAACAATGCGGCAAAATCATGCATCGAACCTACGAATACGCAACCGATCAGAATCCACAATGCCGCCGGAGCCCAGCCGAAGATGGCGGCAATCACCGGCCCCACAATCGGCCCCGAACCGGCGATCGAGGCAAAATGGTGCCCGAACAATACTGCCGCCGGGGCAGGGCTGAAATCTTGCCCATCCTGTTTGCTTATGGATGGACACACGCGCTTCGGATCGATGCCGAAGCAACGGCTGAGATATTTCCCATATAGACAGTAAGACAGAGCAAAAAATACTACCGCACCGACAAACAAATACAGCCCATTCATAAGCCTCTGAGTCCTTCTTTGCAAACTATGATTGGATGACTGGAAAACGCAGTAATGTACCAGCTGCACCATTTTTTGCAATTGGAATAATGGAATAATGGAATAATGGAATAATGGAATAATGGAAT
>JAAZIZ010000430.1 GCA_012800565.1 Lentisphaerota bacterium | reverse complement strand
TCAGCCTGACGGCCGAGGAAAAACTGCTGGAACTCCAGGTGCCGCGCAGCGCATTTTCACCGGACAAGATTGTCAGGATAAGATTTATGCCGGATAATCCCATCAACCCAATGCAGGAGCAGATACCTTACTGGAACTACAACGGCAAGCTGTCTTTCTGCATCCGGGAAATTATCCGGCTGGACCAGAAATAGCAGCAAAATTCGCGCTTGGCGTCCTTGGCGGTTCAATGAAGAGGAACTAACCGCCAAGGACGCCAAGGACGCCAAGGGGGGAGGGGGCGCATATTGTATCCTGTTTTCGCTGCAGAAGAGTGACCAGTTGGCAGCAAAATTTGCGAGCGTCGCTTTTTTTCCCAAAAAGGCATTTGCATTTGTTTTTCAGCAGCGTATATTAAAAACGATGATAGTGGCAAATAGTAAGGAATATAGTTTACGTTCAACTAAGCCATTGGGAGTGCGATGCCGGTCTCATTTTGGGTTTTCTTCAGTCTGGTGACGGTATATCTGGTAGTGTTGTCCTGGTGGGACATCCGCTACCGGCGGTTGCCTAACATCCTGACCCTGGGCGGGGCGCTGGTGGCGCTGGCGTATGTGTTTTATGCCAGCGGCTGGAGTTGGGGGTGGCTGGGACGCAGTTTTCTGGGCGGCGTAATCGGCTTCACTTTTCTGCTGATTCCGTTTTTGTTGCGCGGCGCCGGCGCCGGGGATGTGAAGATGCTGTTTGCGGTTGGCTGCATTGTGGGCTACCCCAATATTTTCATGGCCCTGGTCTGGATTTCCCTGTGCGGGATTGTGCTGGGGCTGGCTATGACCATCAGCGGTCACCTGGACTGGGCCCGGGTCAAGCATTACACGCGTTGTCTAATCGATTTCAGATACGACAAGGTCCAGGGGAAAGCCAGTCTGCCCGATGCCAGCCAGGAGAAAGTCCGCATTCCTTATGGTGTGGCTATTGCTTCGGGGACTTGGCTGACTATGGCCATCAGTGTCTGGCAGCGCTTCCAGAATCTCTGAAGCGATGCCCAGAGGTGCGACAGGCGTTTGAAGTTTGGCGTAGTAAGCCTGGATTGAGTGGTTATTTTCCATATCGCGGCCGATTTGTCTGAAACCTGCTGTGAGGTGAGGAATATTATGAAAAAGATTGCCTGCGCCGGAAGTGATTCTGGAACGGTGTTGTTGGAGACCGTGTTGGTGATGCCGATACTGTTGTCGTTTTTTATCGGCACCTGGCAGCTGGCTTTGATATGGCAGGCCCGGCAGGTGGTGGCCTATGCCGCTTTTGCAGCAGCCCGGGCCGGGATGGTCGAAACCGCGCCGGCGGCGCCGGCGGCGGCGCGCAACGCCGCAGTGCAAGTCTGTAAGCTGATAGGCATGCCCATTTTCGAAAATCGTAAAACGGATGGTGCCTTGACGGAGTTGGACTATGACCCTGTCACAAAGACATATACATATTCGATCGCCAATCTGAAGACCCCGGATCCAGCCGCTGACCATGTGGTTCCCTGGCTGGGGGTTATTATGGGTTCACGCGATGTCGCTGATCAGGTGGTGTCCGTGACCTATGCTGAGGTCAGCAACGAAACCTGCAGCGCCACGGTGACGTTTAAATATCCGCTGATTTATTCGCGCCTGCCGGCATACTGTTGCTATTTTATCAAATTCCCGACCTTGAATACTTCTGTTAAACCTTGGACCTACGTCGGCAATATCACGCGCGAGGTACCGGTGGAACTTGTACCGTTTTACGACAGAGTCGAAGGTGATATTACGATCGTGGAGACCGCTGTTCTCAGCAAGCCTTTTACGGTGATGGATTAATTCAGTCACTCCTGAATGGAGAATAAAAATGATTACCGTAGCCAGAAAAAAATTGCAGCATCTGTGGCGGGGTGACGAAGGTGTCGCCCTGGCGATGTTTATTATTGTCTGCCCGACCTTGCTGCTGATCGCTTTCAGCGCCTTTCAGCTGGGAGAGGTGGTGCGGCAGCGCATTATCCTGCAGAATGCCACCGATGCGGGAGCGTATGCCGGGGCAGTAGTGCAGGCTGACGCCTTAAGCCGCCTCGGAGTGCTGAACGAGGCCATGGCCTGGACGTATGTCCAGGGCACGAACCTGCAGCAGGACCTGGTGGTCGGCAACTTCCTGAACAGGCTGATAGATGAATACAACGCACGCTGGACCTATGCCAAGGATCAGGCCAGTTGTAGTGGTGCTGGTAATTGTCCGTGTCTCATTAGTCATGACCACCATATTCGCGAACGTGAGGATGGCTGGCCCAACACTCATACCGCTGCCGACAATACCCACTGGGGATATTATGTCGGTGTGCCCTATGACACCAATGGGTTCACCATGCACGGGGTATATCTTAATGGTGCCTCCCCGCCTGGCGCTGCTTCAGTAACGATAGAGCAAATCCACGCCCATATAGCCGCCAGCGACTATAGAGCTTTCGTTGAGGCAACTTATCGTGAGCACTTGGGGCGCATGCGGAATAACCTGCAAGTGTTCAGAAATGCCGCGGATGATATCGTCAATCTTTTGCATGAACGCATCAATGCTGCCATTGACGCTACTTTTATGGTCAATGCGCCGCATGTGGATCGCGCCACCCAGCTGGTCAAACTGGTCAATTTCGCAGGTAGTTATATAGAACGCATGACCAATGCCGATGAGGCTAATTTTGTGGGCTCGGTGGGCGGTTTTACCCCTACCCCTTCCTCCTGGTGGCGGTTGAATAGCGCATTGTTGGTTGGTATCGGCCGGAGCTACGCCAACCTCGGTGCCGGGCAGCCCCTGGAGGGATGGTTCCAATATGGCTGGCGGGAATGGTACCATCCCCATCATGGTCCATGGCCGGGGGGATGGTATACATGTGAATATAACCAAGAAGACGAGGAAAGCGAGAAAGTCAGGGGTGCCTGGCAGACTGCCACCTGGGATGACCCGCTTGTGGCTTTTCCTTTCAAGCTGAGGCAGAATTTCATCGGTCGCAATGGCACGATTGTGGTCGGCGCCAAATGCCCGGTTGAGAATCCTTTCTATTTCGAAGAGACCATTATAGTAGATGGGGTGTCCAAAGATATCAAATTCAATTTTTTCACGGCTCCGTTTGTGGTTGACCAGGACATCTGGTGTGTTTCTGCCGCCCGGGCGGGGTTGAAAGACCCCGCTGAGCCAGATGGCCGATACAGAACGCTGCTTGATGTCACAGGCGGCGGGGCTTGGAATCTGTATGTCAGAAAGGCTGACTGGGATGCAGTGATGCTGCCCTTGAACAAGGCCTGGAAAGGATACGATGCCGGCACCTGGGCCGCGGATTCTCCTGATGCAACACCT
>JAAZIZ010000429.1 GCA_012800565.1 Lentisphaerota bacterium | reverse complement strand
CCAATACTCCTAACTTAAAGGCAAAATTCTTTGTCCAGTCGATTGCTCGACCGCTGGCAATGACTTGGCAATGTGCATTAAGTGAAGAGCATTGGTCCCATACGTCCCATTGGAAAAATACAGTATTTGCTGTTTTGCGAATTGCAGGAATGAAATTATGTGTTAAATTATACAAACTTTCTTAACAATCAGACCGGGTTGCCTCCTCTGCCGATGACATTGCATGGCAAGGGCAAACGGAGACAACAAGTTGGAGAAATTACAGTAATGTACGCAATCATTAAAGCATGTGGCAAACAGTACAAGGTCGAAAAAGGCTCCAAGTTTGAGATCGACCGTGTAGCTGGTGAAGAAGGCTCGACCATTGAGTTTCCTGAAGTGCTGTTCCTGTCGTCTGACGGGCAGGCTACGATCGGCAACCCGACTATCGCCGGGGCCTGCGTCAAAGCGGAAATCGTCGAGCACCTGCGCGGACCAAAGATGATCGTCTTCAAAATGAAGCGTCGCAAACGCAGCCGGGTGAAAAAAGGTCACCGTCAGGAATTGACCCGCATAGTCATAACCGATATTGTGGCCGGATAATTTTTGCGGCGATCGGAGCTTCTCACCGTCAGTTTGCAGATTTTCGCCAGCTGGCGGTGTTTTGCTTTTAGTCTTACCGGGGTCTCTTTCGTGTGGCGCGTGACTGGCTGAGGCAGCCAAGACGCGCCATTTTTGTTATACCGGGCAATCTGCTGCCGGGCTTCGGCAGAATTGTCCAGCCTGGCTCATACAACGGCCAGGATTTTGCAAGGAACGGCTAATGAATGCTTGGGATATCCTGTCGGAACGCGGATTCATCTACCAGACGACAGATGCTGAGGCAATGCGCAAGCGCCTGGGCGAAGGCCCGGTGACTTTCTATATCGGTTTTGATCCTACCGGCAGCAGTCTGCATATCGGGCATCTGCTGCCGATTATGGCGATGCGCTGGTTGCAGAGCTGCCAGCACCGCCCCATTGCCTTGGTCGGCGGCGGCACAGCCATGATCGGTGACCCCTCAGGCAAGACTGAAGCCAGACCCATTATCACCGTAAGCGAGATCGATGACAATGTTAAATGCCTGCAGAGTCAGCTCGCGCGCTTCCTGGATTTTTCTTCCGGCCGGGCAATCATGGTCAACAATGCTGACTGGCTGCGCAATCTCAAATATATAGATTTTCTGCGTGATATCGGCAAATTATTCAGCGTCAACAAGATGCTTACAGCCGAATCAGTAAAGATGCGTCTGGAGACCGGCCTGTCTTTTCTGGAATTCAGCTATCCCCTGATGCAGGCTTATGATTTCAGCATTCTCTACCGCGACTACAACTGCCAATTTCAATTTGGCGGGCAGGACCAGTGGGGCAATATCGTGGCCGGCGTCGATCTGACCCGCCGCCTGCACGGCGCCGAAGTGTACGGTGCCACTTTCCCGCTGCTGCTGAAGAGCGACGGCACGAAATTCGGCAAGACGGCCGGCGGCGCAGTCTGGCTCGACCCGCAGCGCACCAGCCCGTACCATTATTATCAGTTCTGGCGCAATGTCGATGACAGCGAAGTGGAAAGGCTGCTGGGCTTCTTCACCGGGCTGCCCATCACAGAAGTCAAAGCTTTGGGAGCCTTGCCCTCGCCGCAGATCAACCGGGCCAAGGAAATTCTGGCTTACGAGGCCACCAGGCTGGCCCACGGCCCGGAAGAAGCCGCCCGGGCCTACCTCGCCGCCGGCGGCGAATTCGGCTTTGCTGACCCGGAAAACAGCGTGCCTACCAGCAGCAGCATCCGCGACCTTGCAGCTGACCGTGTTACGGTCACGATCCCGACCCTGACTCTCACGCCGGCAGACCTGGCCGAAGGAATGGGCATCTTGCAGCTGTTTGTGAAAGCCGGACTCTGCACCTCCAACAGCGAAGCCCGGCGGCTGCTTAAAGGCGGCGGCTGTTATCTTGATGATGAACGACTTACTGATGATAAACTAATGGTCACCCCGGAGCTTTTTGCAGCCGGAGCGCTTTCCCTGCGGGCCGGTAAAAAAGCCCGGATGCGGGTCGTACTGACAGAGTAATCCTTAACCAAGAAAGCATTAAACACCAATGACAAGCATTATCGACCGCCGGGCAGCAATCGATGAAAAGGCGACTTTGGGGCAGAATGTCAAAGTCGGCCCTTTTGCAGTTATTGAGGGAGATGTGACCCTGGAGGACGACTGTGTG
>JAAZIZ010000428.1 GCA_012800565.1 Lentisphaerota bacterium | reverse complement strand
CGACCCGTCCGACCTGTCCGACTTGTCCGACTTGTCCAACGGCACAATGCCCGGTCGTGCATGCCTATTCGATAAAGCCGGTCAAGTCATGCACCGTGCCGTCCTGGATTGAACAGAACACCGCATCGCCGATGGCGATCGCGCGCAACCCGTCCACAGACTTCGCCAGGATATCAAACTTGCGGTTCGGGTCCTCACCCATGAAGATGTCCTCCTGGATCAGTCCGTCGCCGCCGCCATGACCGCCCTCGACTGCCGGCACATGAATCCGCTCCCGGCCGGCAAAAATCGGGAAATAGTCGATATACTGCGTTCCGCCGTCATTGAGATTGGGCAGCGCCCGTCCGCCGTCGCCGCAGAACTCCAGGGTTTCCAGCCGGCCACGTGTACCGTTGATAGCCAGGCGGTAGCCCTCGTACGGGGTTGAGAAGTTGGCGGAATAGTTCAGCAGCACCCCGTTGCGGTATTTGACATTGGCGATAAAGGTATCGTAGATATTGATTTCCGAGTCGAAGATGCATTGGTCCGGGCGATAAGTGGTAAAGAGCTTCTTGGGCGACACGAAAGCTCCGATATGGTCGTCGTAGGTGCCCATGGCCGAGGCCCGCGTCTCCCAGCGGCGCCTGTAGGCGCACTGCCGTTTCTCAGTACAATCGCGGCAATGCCGGCCATCGCGTTTGGAGGGATTAAACTCACCGTCCGGGCCATAGTGATTCAAGGCTCCAAAGGCGTGAACGTATTCCGGGATGCCGTCCACCCACCAGTTCACCAGGTCAAAATGGTGGCTGGATTTATGAATCGAGAGGCTGCCGGAATTCTCCCGCATGCGGTTCCAGCGGTTGAAATAGCTTGAACCATGCCGGATGTCGATATACCAGTTCAGGTCAACGTGGGTCACCCGGCCGATTTTTCCTGACCAGACCATCTCGCGCAGTTTGCTGTGGATCGGGTTGTAGCGGTAATTGAAGGTGCAGATCACCTTGCCGCGGGATTTCTTCTCCGCTTCCAGCACTGCCAGTGCGTCCGCAGTATTGGTAGTCATGGGTTTTTCGCTGATGACCTCAAGGTCATGCTGCAAGCCGGCCAGGAGGTAATCCTTGTGATGGCAGTCCATGCAGACGATGATCAGCGCATCCGGATTAGTTTCAGACAGCATCTTTTCAAACTCAGCGGCGCTGTAGCAGGGCACTCCTTTGGTCTCCGGCACCCGTTCCCGGCAGACCTCGAAGCGCAGAGGGTCGATATCAAGCATTCCGACCAGTTCCGCGCAATTACTGAACTGGCGCATCATCGGCGTAATATATCCGTACATAGCCCGTGACGAGACACCGCACACCGCATACTTCTTCCGTTCCATAATCATTTCCTCAGCTTGGGCCGGCTCCAGAAGCCGGTAGTTAGTTGTTTTTTGGGCTGGCGTCACTCGGCTCCAGCCGCAGCCATACAATGATAATGCTGACCGCTGCCGGAACGACAATTCCGGCATTGATAAAATAACCCCCCGGCGGAATAAAACAAAACCATCACGCTATTTTCTGCCATTTTTGTCAAAAAGTGTTTGCATCTGCTGATTACAAACATTATAGTCGTAAAATACCATCTTTCCCGATAATCACCCGGAATCAGCCGTTTTTCGCCGTCTCCGGCATTTGTTTTTCAACCAGTACATAAACGGAGGTAAAAAACATGAACCTCGCCTCTGCACCCCGGCGTCGCATCCCGGTCCATGCTTTCACCCTGATAGAGCTGCTGGTGGTCATTGCCATCATCGCCGTTCTGGCCTCAATGCTGCTGCCGGCGCTGCAGCAGGCGCGGGCTTCTGCTCAAGGCATCAAATGCCTGAACAATCTGCGCCAGATCGCCTCGGCCGCCTCGCAGTATGCCGACGACAATAATGTCTGGCGGGTAGTTTACATGCGCAGCGATTCCAGGCAATGGCGCAACCTGCTGTACGAAGGCGGCTATCTGCCCATAAACACCCGCGACAACGAACCCAGCCGCAATCCCACCTCGCCCATCGACGTCTGCCCCTCCGAACCTCGCTGGTACCAGAACACCTCCAACAGCCAGACCAACTTTGCCGGCTGCCACTACGGCATGAATTACTGCTTCTCCAAAACCGCTGAGACCACCAACGCCAGTGTGCTCACCCTGGCCTGGCCTTGTGACATGGAAATCCCCACCCCCAGCCGAACCATGTATTTTGCCGACAAGGCACCGGGCGGCAAAAACACCTATTACAGCTATTATGACGGCACCACCAGAACCAGCGACGGCAAGTCCCACGTCCCGCCCAGCCATTATCGTCACAAGCAGAAGATCAATTCCGTCTATCAGGACCTGCACGCCTCCTCCGGCGGGTTGTTCGAGATTCCCAACGAGCACTCCTATACTCTGGCCGGGAAGACAGCGAGCATCGTGGGGACATATTACTTCCTGCGCTATGATTTTCGCAACGGCAGAAGCTGGCGCAACGAATAAAGGAAACTGATGAAAGCAAAAATCGTTTTGTGGGTGCTTCTGGCTGGGCTGGCTGCAGCTGCCGCCAGTCTGGAGCAAGTCGGCGATATCTACCGTTTGAGCACTGCTGAGCTGATCGTCGAGATATCAGCCGCAACAGGCGGAAAAGTGACCAGAGTCCTGGACCGCCAGAGCGGCATTGAGTTAACTCAGGCCTACCCGTATCAGCAGGCACCAGCCGGCAGCGGCCTTTTCGCTGACCGGCTCTGGCCCTTGAAAGGCAAAGCCGCCCGTCATTACGAGCGCGAGCCTTACAACGTCCTGTCCCACAACGCCGACCGCGAGCAGGCGGAAATCGTGCTGCGTTGCGAATCGAACCCGCTGGCCATCGAAAAAGCCATCAGCATCCGGGAGGGAGAGCGCAAAATCACTGCCCGTTATGCTTTGAGCAACCTCAGAGACCAGGAATTCTGCGGCCGTTTTTGGTCCAGCAATGTCCTGATTCCGCCTGGCGACCAGTGGCAGATTCGCCTCCCCACCGGCAAATGCAGTGAATCGTTACGGCACCTCGGCACCGAGCAGGAAACACTGCTGAGCCACGACTGCAAGACGCCGCAGGGGGGCAATTATTTCATCGGCGAGCCGAAGCAGGATTTCGGGGCCGTGTATTCTTCTGCCGGCGGAGCTGCACTGGTGGCGCCGTTTGAGCTGCTGGAGTATTTTTATTGCCATATCGCTGCTGCCGGCGGCACGCAATTGCCGACCATGGAATGGATGAGCACGCCGTTGCTGCTGCGCCCGCTGGCCATCGGTCAGGCCGATGCGGTCAACCATCCTGAACTAAGCGACCCCTTGCAGGATTATATCGTACGCTTCGAAACCTCGGTGGTACCGTTCACGGCTTTCGACTTCAATACTTTCCGGCCACTGCCGAAGACGGCAAAGCTGACCCGCTATATGCCGATCCTGGAAAATGCCAGTCCGCATTTCGATTTTGCCTATCCGGCGGTGCCATTATTTGCCGGCCAGAAAGAGAAGCCGCTGATCATCACCGCCTGTGGTTCGGCAATTTCAGCGGAATTCTTCGACTTCACCCGGCGCTTCAACTGCGAGGCCGAGGCCGTGGAAGGCTGGCAGATGCATACCAAAGGTGATACTGCCTACTGCGGCTGGAATATCCCCGATCCGGAGGCGATGCTGGCCAAACAGCTGGCCCGCAAACCGCAGGTTGTAATCCTGCCCGGCACCTTTGATACCGCACTCTCAGCAGAGCTCAAAGACACGTTGCAGGCGCTGGTCTCTTCCGGCGAAACCACCCTGATTTATGTCTCCGACCGGCTGCGCTTCCCCTCCCTGCTGCCAGGCAAAGGGCAGCCGGTGCCAACCGATCTGCTCCGTGGAATTCCCCTGCAAGTGGAGATCAGAGAATTCGCGGTCGGTAAAGGGAAGTCATACTGGGTTCCTTTCCGGCTGCACCGCAACAACCGCGTCTGGGCCCGGCAGAATCTGCTCCTGCCGGTCCCTGAGAGCGCCACCCCGCCCAACCAGGAATACTACTTCGCTCTATATGGCCGGCTGTTGCGCTACGCGCTGGGATACGACAGCCCGGCCCGCATCACCGAGACAGAGCTGAAAGGAGATGCATTGCTGGTCAGCATTGATTCCAGCATTGCCGCTCCGGCCGAAATCAGCGGCCAGAAATTCACTCTGACTGCCGGCCGAAATCAGGTGACTGTGCCGGTGGACCGCAGCGGCCCCAATGGCATCCGGGATGTGTTTCTGATGCTTGCTGTCAACGGTTATACCTCGGATGTCTTTATCGTCCAGGTACCGGTGCGCCACGCCGCTGCCCTGGAATCCCTGCGCAGCGAAAAATACTCGCACGAGCCCGATGAGGCGATCCGGGGCACAATCACAATCGCAGGACAAGGCGATCTGCGCCTGAGCCTCAGCGATGCCACCGGCCGAATCCTGGCTCTGCAGGAAACCCCGGCTGCAACCGGAGAGCAATCGTTCAGCCTGGAACCGGCACTCTCAGGGGTGAATTCCTACCTGCTGCTGGTTGCGGAACTGCGCCAGGCAGGAGTCCTGCTCGACCGCCAGACCCAGGTACTAAGCCGCCGCACCGCAGATGAGAGTCGCCTGCGCTTCGTGCTCTGGCATAATTCCAACACCTCACCCACCGCTGAGCTGCGCCACCGCAGTATGTCGGAGATCGGCTTCACCCATATTCTCGGCGGCCAAACCCACTCGCTTAGCGCATTCGACGCCCGTTACGGCGCGGAGATGATTCTGAAATACGGCGGCCGTTATATGGTCAACACGCTGCATCGGTTTTACCAGAACAACATCGCCAAGGAGAAGCTGGTCCGTAATCCTTGCTTGCGCGATCCGGACGGCCTGGCCGACATCCGGGCGAAAGTCAGCGAAGCAGTCGCCAAATGCAGCGGCAACTTCCCGGTCTTCTACTACTCGGCTGATGAAAACAGCCTGGGCTGGCACGATACGCCGCACGACTACTGCCGCTCCCCCCATTGCCTGCAGGCATTCCAGACCTGGCTGCAAAAAAAATACCCCAGCCTGGAGCGGCTGAATGCGCTCTGGAAGACCTCCTTCAACCGCTGGGAGGAAGTCGTGCCGCCGCGGCTGGACGAGGCCAAGCAGCAGGAGAATTTCGCGCCTTGGCTGGAGCACCGCCGCTTCATGCTCTCGGCGCTTGATGAAGGCATGGCGACCCTCTCGCAAGCGGTGCGCGACATTGACCCGCAGGCCAAACTCGCGCATTCGGGACAAGGCCTGACCCGGGTCAATGACTGCTGGGACTGGCGGGTGATGCTGCGGCATTTCGGCTTGTCGGGATTGTATGGGCGCAACAGCGGCCTGCCGGACTTGGTGCGCACCCAGCAGCCGGGATATCCGGCCGGGTTGTGGAATGGATATGGCATGCCCCTGGAGACAATCCGCAGCAACTGCTGGAATGATTTGTGCAACGGGCTGTTCGCCCCCGCCTACTGGTACGACCCGTATTTCTATCGCCGCGGCGACAACCGCCTGAATGAGACCGGGCTGCACTATCAGAAGCTGATCGCCGAGGTCAATGCCTCCGGTGTCGAGCCGCTGTGCACGGACGGCACCCGTACTGCCTCGCCTTTTACGGTAGTGTACTCACCCGATTGCCTGCTGGCCGCCGTAGCCACCGGCTGCAGCAGCGTCATCGGCTCAGGAACCTACACGGATAACTTCAACGGCTGGACCCAGATGCTGCGTTTCGCCGGATACGCTGCTCCGCAGGTGATCGGCGACGATTGCCTCAGCAGCATTTCCCCCGCGACTCAGCCGGTGCTGATTCTGCCGCTGCTGCAGCTGGTAAGCGACAGCGCAGTCTCCGCTCTGCAGCAGTATGTCCAGGCCGGCGGAGTGCTGGTCATTGATGCCCAGGCCGGAATTTTCGATGATTTCGGACAGCTGCGGGCGGAAAATCCTCTCCTGCAGATGGCCGGAATAAGCGTACCGCTGGCCAGCGGTGCCGGCGGCGGCACGGTCGAATTCAAAAAACAATTGCTGCGCCTGACCGCAACCGGCGCCACCGCCAAGGCCACCAGCGCTGAAACCCTGGGCGCAATCGTAAGCAAATCTCCGGCTGCAGATTTTGCCGGTATCAAACTGAGTGCAGTAGACAAGCAAACCAGCGGAGCATTTTTTCTGAACCAGTACGGCAAAGGCAAGGTTATATATCTGAATGCCTTGCTCGACGGCTTCGAGTTGCTGCGCGGCGACAACGTGACCATGCAACCGATTCTGGCCGCATTCCGGGATTTGTTCGGCAGCCTGGGCTTCAATCCGGTCAACACTGCCAGTCCGGGGGTGAATTTCGCCGAGTACCGTTATGGTGATTTCCGCACCCTGCTCTTTGTCCGGGGAGCCGGTACCGACAGCGTGCCGGTACGCAGCCCGCTAGGGACCGAATATCATCTCTATGACACCCTCGAACACCGCTACCTCGGGCCAGCTCAGACAGTCGCCTGCGAGCTGGCTCCCCACTCGGTGCGCATGCTCCTGGCCAGCCCGCAGAAGTTGGGAGATATGCGCTGCGAAGCTTCTTTCGATGGACGCCAGATCACCCTCACCGCCCGGCAGCAGCCGGGAGCGGCGCTGCGGGTGGAACTCTACCACAACGAGCAGCCGGTGCGCCCGCTGGCCCGCAATCTGGCTTTCCAAAATGAAGGCCGCTGGCAATTTGACCTCGGGCTGCAGCCTTCGGGGACCTGGCGCATCAAGGTGCTGAATGTCCTCAGCGGCGAGACTTATGCGCAGGAATATATATGCAAATGACCCATGCACTTGCCCTGCTCTGTCTGCTGTTGCTGCAGGGAACCCTGAGGGCAGCTGAAATCACCGTCTCGCGTCTCGATTTCCGCGCTGATGAGCAGTCCCGGCAGCGCTTTTTGGCGCAGCCAATCACTTGGTGGGGCAGAAATCAGTACCCCGTCAAACCGGGTGAACGCGGCGCAGTGCTGACCTTGGCCAATCCCCGCATCAAGTACGCGTTTATGCTGCTCGGGCGCGAGGATGCCGATGGCTCCTGGTTCCCCGCCATAGGAATGCCCAAGCCGAGCAAGGCCAACTGGTCCTCGACCGGCTTCTTCGAATTCCAGGCCGGGGACCTGAAATCCCGGAGCTGTTCGGTGGAAATCGGTGAAGGGCAGGACGACGCCATCGTCCTGCTCTACCGCAGCAATGATTTCCGGGCTGAGGCGCGCTGGCAGCTGCTGCCGGATGACGACCGGCTGTTTTTCATTTTCACCGCCAACCGGCCGTACACGCTGCATTTCACCGCCTACCCCTCCAGCTATGCCGGCTCCTGGTCGGCAGGGAAGAAATTGCGCCAGCGCTTCGCCGTAACACCGACACGGACTCTGGAAGAGGGAAAGCATTCGCTGGAGACAGCGGAGTATTATGTGTTTCTCGGCGACCATTATTTCGATCCGGCCCACAATCGTGGCGAGGGGCCTTGTGCCTTGCTGTACCACCCCGGGCAATCCCGGGCTGACGTCCTGGTGCAGAACTACTCCTGCCGGGTTTCCTTGAGCGGCAGCGATTGCAGCGCGGCCGTGCTGTTCGATTTTCACGGCTCGGCCAACACAGCCGCACTGGAATACTTGCGCACCCTGTCAGCCGAGTTCCAATAGCCGGATTTGTCGCCGGACTGCAATGTCGTTTTATTATCCTCAGTAAAGATTCAGACCAGGGGCAACCAAATGATCACCCGCAAGACTCTGGAAGAAGCAATGTATGCCGCGATGCGGACGGCCTCCCTGGAGATGCCTCCTGATGTGCGCGCGGCCTTGGAACGGGCGCTGGCCGAAGAGCCAGAGGAGATGGCCCGGCAGCATCTGGAAATCAGTCTGCGCAACGCCGACCTGGCCCACCAAGGCGAGGGGCTGGTCTGTGCCGATACCGGCTTCCCGCTGTATTTTGTCAAGGCCGGTTCCAGGACGGTTATTGAAGGCGGTTACGGCACTCTCTGGCAGGCCGAAGCCACAGCTACCGCCCGGGCGACGCAGGACTGTTATTTGCGTCCCACCATGGTTGACCCGCTGCGACGCAGCAACCCTGGTAACAACCTCGGACCGGGAATGCCGAAGCTGGAGCTGCAATTCGCAGGCGATAACGACGGCCTGGAGATCATTGCCGTGCCCAAGGGCGGCGGCTCCGAAATCTTCGGTACTTTCTACCGGATGCTTTTCCCCTCCGACGGCGTGACCGGAATCAAGAAATTCGTCCTGGAGTGCATTATGAATTCCTGCTATGCCGGCAAAATCTGTCCGCCCGCGCTGATCGGCGTGGGTCTCGGCGGCACTGCCGACCTCTGCATGTCGCTGGCCAAGAAAGCAGCGCTGCTGCGGCCGATAGGCAGGCATAACCCCGACCCCATGATCGCTGATTTGGAAGCGGAACTGCTGGCCGCCTCCCGGGAGCTCGGCCTGGGACCGATGGGCTCACGCGGCATCAATGCGGTGCTGGCAGTAAACATCGACACCGCGCTGACCCATACGGCGGCCCTGCCGGTGGCATTCAATGCCCAGTGCCTGGTCGGGCGCCGCTGGACGGCGCTGATCGCATCCGACAACACCTATACCCTTACCGGAGAAATCGCATGAAAGACATAGCGTTGCCAATGTCGGAAAAAACTGCCCGTGCCTTGTCCTTGGGCGAATGCCTGACGGTCTCCGGAATGCTGTTCACCGGCCGCAGCCGTTTCCATATCCGGGCCGTCGAGGAAGACCTTTATCCCCCCATTGATTATAAGAAAATCAACTGCTTTTTCCACGTCGGTCCGGTGATGAAAGACACTCCGGACGGTTGGGAGGTGGTGAGCTGCGAGCCGACCTCAAGCATCCGCTTTGAGCGCTACGGCGCCGAAGTAGTCAGAAAATTTCGTCTGCGCACCTTGATCGGCAAGACCACCATGGGAGCCGGCACCGCTGCGGCTCTGCGCGAAACCGGCGGGGTATACCTGTCCAAGATCGGCCTCAGCGGCAACACTCTGCGCGGACAGATCAAGAAAGTCCACAACGTGTTCTTCCTGGATGATCTTGGCAAGACCGAAGCCACCTGGATTTATGAAGTGGAGAAATTCGGCCCCTTCTTCGTGGCTATTGATGCCCAGGGACGAAATTATTTTGCCGAACTGGCTGCTGATGCCGCCCGTAAACTGCCCGCCATTGAGAGAAAACTCGGCATCAGCCCCGATTACAACTACACTGAGGTCGACGCGAAATGAAACGCGAAATCTGCTACCTCTCGCTCTGCGGCCTGCTCGGCTACGGCTACGCCCCCGCAAGCTTGACCAATGCCCTCAAGGAAGACCTGGATTTCATCGGCGTGGATGCCGGTTCCACTGACCCGGGGCCATATTACCTGGGCAGCGGCAGCAATTTTGTCAAACCCCTGCAGGTCAAACGCGACCTCTCTCTGGTGCTTAAGCCGGCGCTGGAGCGCAAAATTCCGTTGATCATCGGCAGTGCCGGTGGTTCCGGTGCCGCGCCGCATCTGGAACAGACTCTGGATATTCTGCGGCAGATTGCTGCTGAACAGTCCTTGTCCTGCAAAGTCGCAATCATCCGCTCGGACCTGGACCGCGATATCCTCCGCCAGGCGGTTGTGAAAGACTGCCTGCAGCCTTGCGGTGGAGCACCGCCCTTTGATCCCGCCCTGATTCCGCAGCTTTGCCATCCGGTAGCCCAATTCGGCACCGAACCCATTATCGCAGCTTTGCAGATGCAGCCCGATGTAGTCCTCGCCGGACGTTGCTGCGATACCGCAATATTTGCCGCCTATCCCATCCTGCACGGTTTCCCTGCCGGACTGGCTCTGCACGCTGCCAAGATCGCCGAATGCGGCGCTCTCTGTGCCCGGCCGGTCGGAGCAAATGACTCGCTGCTGGTCCGGCTGCGGCATGATTCTTTCACTGTCGAACCGCCGAACCCGAGCCGGCGCTGCACCCCGGACTCGGTGGCCGCACATTCGCTCTATGAACAGCCCGATCCGAACTGCTTCTTCGAGCCTGAAGGCGAAATTGATTTGCGCCAGTGCCAATTTCAGCAAAGCAGTGCCCGGGCAGTCACCGTCAGCGGCTCGGTACTGCATCCTGCCGTTCGACCGACCACCAAGCTGGAAGGAGCTCTGCTGAAAGGATACCGTTCCATCAGCATCGCCGGAATACGCGATCCGGCGGCCATCGCCAATCTGGCGGAAATTGAGCAGGGTGTGCGTGAGGCCGTGCAGGAGTCCGCTTCTTTCGTCCGTGAAGGCGAATACACGCTGCGTTTTCTGCGCTATGGTCTTGATGCCGTCTGCAGCCGCCGCACTGCTCCGGCTGCTACCTTGCCGGCCGAGGTTGGACTGGTGCTTGAAGCTGTGGCTCCCTCACAGGAACAGGCCGACGCATTGGTTGCCCTGGCCCGTTCCAAGGCCCTGCATCAAGGATTCACCGGCCGCAAGGCCACGGCCGGGAATCTCGCTTTCCCCTTCTCACCATCGGACTTTCAGGGCGGGCCGGTCTATGAATTCGCATTGTATCACCTGCTTGATCTTCCCCTGGTATGCAAGCCGGAACTACTGGAGATAAAATGAGACTATACGATATCGCCTTGGTCTGCCGCAGCAAAAATGCCGGCCCTTTCCAGTTGACCATTGATTTGATGTTCGAGAAGGAAGAAGACTATCTGCGGGTGCTCCAGGCGGATAATTTCCAGCCCCAGGCCATTGCCGCGCTCTACCAGGTACCGCCGGAGTATGTCCAGATCAAGCCGTTCGCCCGTATCCTGACCATCAAAGTCGTGCTGCCCAGGCACGCATCTTCAGGCTCACTGCAGGATACTGACGTTTACGGCAGCCAGCAGCACTTTCCCCTGGGCAACCTGGATTTCCCGCCGGCCTGAACCTGCCTGCAATCAGTACCGCATTTCCCTGTAATGGGTGTAGAGCGGCTTGCGGGGATCGGGGAATTATATGGGACGTATGGGACGCATGGAGATGAGGCAATGAGGTAATGGGACAATGGGATGGGCGATTTTAACTTACCGGTCCCATTGCCTGTTCATAAGCCTCATAAGTCCCATACTCCTAGTACCTAAAGGCAAAATTCTTTGTCCAGTCGATTACTCGACCGCTGGCAATGACTTGGCAATGTGCATTAAGTGAAGAGCATTGGTCCCTTTGTCCTATTCATACGTCCCCTACGTCCCCTACGTCCCATGCACTGCCACTTTAAACCTGCTCTGCAGACCCATTATTATTTTGCCGCTGGTAAAGCCGTATTTCCACTTGCATTATGAGCAAGTTCGGATATGGTAATGCAGGCTTCTTGGAACAAGCCAGGAGCCACCACTCTCTTTGGCCGTAATTTACAAGTTGGAGAAAAAAATGCTGAAAATAGGTATCATCGGGGTTGGCCGGATGGGGACTACGCACTCCCACAATTTAGAATCCATTCCCGGAACGAAGGTAACTGGTATCTATGATCTGGAGCAGAAGCAGATTGATGCCTATCTGGCCACTTTCCCAGGACGAAAAGTGTACAGCAGCGCAGTGGAGCTGGCTTCCAGCCCGGAGGTCGATTTTGTCCTGGTCACTTCACCCTCATACTGCCATAACGAGGGCATCCAGGCCGCCACCTCCGCTGGCAAACCGGTGTTTTGCGAGAAGCCCCTCTGCCGCACCCAGGCACAATTGGACGAACTCATCCCGCTGCTGCGCAATTACCAGAAGATGTTTGCCGTGGGTTTCGTCCGGCGCTATTCCCCCGGGGTCATCAGGATGAAGCAGATGCTTGAGGAGGGCAAGATTGGCCGGGCACTCTGTTTTGAAGTGCATGTGATGCTGGGAGCATTCAAACGCATGCCCGGCGACTGGTTCGCGGATTACAACCTCTGCGGCGGAGTAACCCTGGATATGCTGGCCCACCATGCCGATCTGATCAACTATTTTATCGGCGAAGCACAAAGCGTCTGTGCCAATGCGCTGATGCTCAATCCTAAAAACGGCTTGCCCGCCGACTACCTCAGTGGTACGATCACCTGCAAAAATGGCGTAATCGGCACCATCCAGGGCGCCTGGCTGCGCAGCGGCCCGAATGAAAACGGGATGACTATTTTTGGCGACCAGGGGGCACTCCGGCTCTCCGACCAGACCGGGCTCACTTATTTCACCCCAGGCAACCAGGAGGAAATCCCCTTGGATGCGCAGAGCGTGGTCGATCTGCCGAACCTCAAGGGCGGAATGTTCGGCAATGAGATGGCGGTCCTGGTCAACTGTCTGCGTACGGGTGAGAAGCCCTGGGCGGGTGTAGAAGAGGCCATCGCAGCGCAGCAGTTATGCCTGGCACTGATGCGTTCCGCAGAGCGGCGCGAGATTGTCTATCTGTAATAGCAACCGCCGCAGAACCTGCCCGTCTTCACCTGCGCCTGCTGACCATCGCAGCGCCCTGAGGGCGGGCGGGTCCCAGGCCAGCATAGTTGCGGCCTGCTAAATTCTCGCTTCTTCCCCGTGGTTCAACCCTGAACCTGAGCCACAGGCAATATCCTGCTGATCACTTTTTCCCCGTTGCAGCATCAGTGCCACTCCGCCTAAGACCAAGGCGATAGCCACCAGGAACTGCCAGTTGCACTGTTCGTCCAGAAAAAGCACTGCCAGGGTAAAAGTCAACAAGGCGGAAATATAGCCGCACGACCCCAATTCTCCCGGTGTGACATATTTCAGGGCCATATACCAGAGCCCATTGGCCAGTCCGTTGGACAGGGTTCCTAAATAGAACGCCCCCAGCCAGACTCGCAACGGCAGGTTGAAATCCGGTCCTTTGCCGCTGATAATCAGCACCGGGAGCATCAGCAGAGTGCCGCAGGCAAACAACACTCCGGTGCCCAGCATGCCGCCGCAACAGGCGGTGACTTCCGCTCCGAAGACCGTATAATAGGCCCAGCCGATGCCGCTGAGCAACGCCATCAGGTCACCGACCAGTATACCGGCATCAGCGGAGAACACATCTCCGCCGCCGCCCTGGAAAGCCAGCAGTATTCCCAGAAATCCCAGAATCATCCCGCTGATCTTCCGGCCGTTGAGCAGTTCCCGCCCGCAGAAGTAGGAAATCAGCACGGTGAAGATCGGAGATGCGTTCGCCAACAGCGAAGCCCGGGCCGAAGTTGTGTATTTCAGGGCCCAGAACACCAGTACGCCTTCACCTGCGATGCCGACGGCGGACAGCGTCAGCACTTGTCGCCAGTGCTTGCGCAGCAGAGTATGCACTGCCCTGCGGTTAGCCGGCTTAAACAGCATAGGCAGGAAGAAAAGAGTGGCGAAAGCAAAACGCAGAAAGCTGAAATTCAGCGGTTCCACCGCATCGGGATTGAATCCGAACAGCACCCGTCCCAGCGGATAGAAAGTGGCCCAGAACGCAGTTGCAGTCAAGCCTAACAGAATACCTTTTTTTTGTGCAGTCATGGCATTGGCTCAGGTGAAATTTCGTTTTTAATAGTTCGCATTACCAATGAGGTGCGGGTCCGCAGCACACCTGGGATTCGGCCCAGGCGGCTGATCAAATCATTCAGGGCCTCAGTATCCCGGACCACTACCTTGATGATATAATCGCTGTATCCGGAGACATCATAGACATCGCAGACCTCCGGAAAAGCAGCCATTTTTCCGCCGATGCTCATAACCCCGGGCTTTTCACTGGTCTCAATGTCGATCAATACCGTCAGGTCCAAACCCAGCCGGCGATGATTCAACCGGGCCGTATAACCGGAAATCACCCCCGTGCGCTCCAGGCTGCGGACCCGTTTCAGCACCGCCGAAGGGGCAAGATGCACCGCCTGGGCCAGTTTCAAATTCGTGATCCGGCTGTTCTGCTGCAGCAACTGCAAAATCTTGCGGTCGACATCATCCATAGCAGTCTCCTGTTCGCGAATTAATATGAACTATTAGAGTAATGTTTGCCAGATAATATAACATAATTATCGATATTTGACAGATAATTCGGTAATTAGTGAATATAAGAAAATTTAATTCGTGAATTATTCTGAAATTCTCCTGTTTAAGCAAAATGTGTGCTTTTTCCTGGGCGCTGGGGCGCAGATTTTGTAATGGGCCACTCTTCTGTAGTGCCGCTGAGACGCACTGATTTTGGGGACATCTTACCCCAGAAATGCCGGGGTTACCCTCCTCCCTCCCGCCTCCCGCTCTGCGGGAGGCGGG
>JAAZIZ010000427.1 GCA_012800565.1 Lentisphaerota bacterium | reverse complement strand
CCCCTGGCCAAGCGCTATCGCCAGAGCGGTGATGAGAATCTTGCATTGCTGCTGCGGGATATGATGTTGTGGTTCAGCCGCAATTATCCCGCGCCGCAGGACTCCGCCGCGATTGTGCGGGACTGGCAGGTTCTTGAGGGCCGTATCCGGGATGAATACAACACCCAGCCCTACACGGTATTCAGCCAGAATGAGAAGATTGTCGATTACAACTGGTTTGACTTCCAGCCTGCCAGCCGAATGCTGCATTTTCTCCACACAATGTACTTTTTGCGTGATTCGCCTTCGCTCACGGCTCAGGACTGGCAGGAACTTGATGCGATGATCCATACTCACGGTCAGGTTATTTACCTCCAGGAACGCGATTGTTGCCAGCCGCATCGGAGCAATCATCAGGCTCTGCGGGCCATGGCGCTGTTCTATGCCGATGCAGCCTGCTGCAATCCTGAATGGCGCCGGAAAGGGCGGGAGCTGATCACCTGGCATCTGCTCAATGATTATTTGTCCGATGGGATGCTGCATGAGGGCAGTCCCTCCTATCACATCTTCGAGACTTGGCTGTGCCGCGATGCTGCCATCCTGGCGGAACGGGCCGGCGAGCCACTGCCTGCAGAAGCGCTGGCGATGCTGGAGAAAGCAGTCGCGGTCTGCCGCATGTTCCGGCAGCCGGACGGCAATTCAGTGGTGCTCAACGATGGTTACCCGGTAAATCTGTCGGCTTTCCTGGCTTCTTTCCCCGATCAGGCAGAGCTGCCGGCGCAGGCTTCTTCCTCGCCGGCGGTGGCGCTGCTGCCGGCCGGGCAATTGGCCTCCTGGTCGGATGCCGGGACGTTTGCGTTTCTGGATGCGGGGCCGTTCCCCGGCCAGTTCTCGCATTACCACGGCGGCAAGAATGCTCTGACCTTATGGCTGGAAGGTAAACCACTGCTGGTCGACAGCGGTTGCAGCAACTACGACTGCCGGAAATTTGCGGAGTGGTACAAGCTGCCTGAGGCGCATTCTACCATGCTGGTGGATGGCGCTGGCGATGCCGATATTGTCGGCACCTACGAATGGGCCACCAGTCCCACCCTGAGTATCACGCCTTGGCAGCATACACAGCAGGATGGACTCTGGCGCATTTCAGCCACCGCGACCAGCGTTCAGAAGGCCTGGCAGGGCATTGCCTGGACGCGCAGTCTGACTCTGGGCAGAAAAAACCAGGTATGTATCTCTGACGCAGTCCGCAGCCCGCGGGCGGCGAAATTCACCTTTGTTTTCGTGCTGCATCCTGGAGTTCAGGCTGAAATCAGTCCTGACGGCTGCAGTTGCAGCCTGACCCATGGCGTTGTGCAGGCGAAGTTGAATTGGGAGATGCAGGGTTTGCCGGGCAAGCCGCAGTTAGCTCTGGCGCCGGGCGAGGTCTATTTGAATTTCCAGAATACGCCTTCCCAGCGTTTGCTGGTCACGGTTGATTGCCCCGGTCCGGGGCATTTCCAGCTGGAACATCTGGTGTCCTGGGTATGTGCATAAAGGAAACATGCAGGCGCTATCTGCCGACTGCGCTGGCGGTGCTTCTGCCGCTGCTGCTGCTCTCGCTGTTGCGCATCTGTCTGCTCTGTCCGGACGGTGAAATCGACCCGGATGCATTTTATCATGCCAGTCTGGCCGAGCAGGGCCCAAAGGTGTTTCTGGCCAAGGAATTTCCTGCGGCCAGCATGTCCATCTGGTCCCGGCATTTCAGCGACAAGGAGCTGTCTTTCCACTTCCTGCTCTGGGGGATTTTCCGGGTACGCTCTTTCCTGGGACTGAGCAACGCCTGCCCTTTCCATTTTCCGGTGCTTTTCTGCTGCGCCGGGCTGCTTCTGGCCCTGGCACTGCTGTTCCGATATTGGCAGGTGCCGCTGCCTTGGGTGCCTGCGCTGCTGCTGGTCAGCGGGTATTATGCCTTTACCCTGCGGGTGCTGTTTCTGCGTGCCTATCTGCTGGCCATGATGCTGCTGATTCTGACCGTGTTCCTGCTGTCTATCAATACCTGGCGTCATCAGTCGCAACGACTCTGGCTGCTGCTGGCCCTGGGGGCAGTATATTCCTGGTCGTACAGCAATCCGCATTTTATTCTGATCCCGGTGTTTGCTTTTGCGGTGTCCGAGGCCATTGCGACTGGGCGCTGGCGTCCTCTGTGGCTTCTGCCAGCCTGTGCCGCAGCCGGGGTGCTGCTGGGGCTGGTTCTGCATCCGCAATTCCCCAACACGTTGCTTATCACCAAAATCCAATGCTGGGATGTGCTGCTGATGTTTCTGGGCTGGGGGAAGGCGGGAGCATTCCGCGGCGGCAGTGAATTCTATCTCAGCACCTGGTCCACCTTGCCGCAGGCGCCACTGCTGTTGGGATTGCCGCTGCTGCTGGCGCTGCTGTACTATTGGTCCGGGGGCAACTTCTTTCGGCCCGGCTGGCGGCAGCGCCGGGTTGGCAATGCAGTGCTGATTCTCGCTGTCGGCACCAGTCTGGGATTTCTCTGGTTGTTCCGTTTTGCCGAATTCGCCTTGATTTCTCTGGCCATGCTGCTGGCTCTGGCGATCAGAAGCGCCTGCCGGCAATCCGTGAGCGCCCGCCGGCGTTGGCTGTTGCTTGCGATTCTGCTGCTGTATACCACCGCGGCTGTATTGACTGTGTGCCCGCCATTGCGGTCACTGCAGGGGAAAAATCACCGGCCGTACACCGGGGTGGCAGAGTGGGTGCGGACAAATCAGCTGCCTCCGGGCAGTATCATCGCCAACTTGCGCTGGGGCAGCTTTCCGATGCTGTACTATGCCCTGCCGGAATATCGCTTTCTGAATGGTCTGGACCCGATGTTCGCCTATGCCGCCGACCCCGGGAAAGCACAGTTTGTGGAGGATGTTCTGCGGCAGCGGATTATCCCTGAACCGGCAGAGATGCGAGCACAGACTGGCGCCAAGGTGGTGCATATCTCCAGTGACAACGTGGACTTGGCCCGGAGTTTCTGGCAGGCCGGATATCCGCGGCTGTATGAAGGCTGGGACGGCTGGCTTTTCTCCTGCGAATAAGAACTCCCGCCGCCAGGATGCAGGAAAGAACTTGCCACCAGCCTGATCTACAGATCAGCGGATTCTCTGATTTTTTTGTTTCTTTGAATGAAAAGGTCCAGCGTGATATTCTGGCCCGTAACGTCCATCATTGATTTTCTGTCAGATGGTTTTCAATGCTTGAAAGGAAAGAGCCTTATGAGAATTTCTGTTCTGCTGTTGCTGCTGTTGTCTGTTCTGGTTTGTGCTGACGGGCAGGTCCGTTGTGATTTGATTTCCGGCTTCCGTTTGGAGTGCGATGTCTCCAGCGGCATTGATCTGAGTCGCCGCACTCGCAAGGAAGGCGCAGAAGAGCGAATCATCTATGATATCATCATGAGCAAGGATGCGATACTGGACCAATGGGCGCCTTTCAACCTGACTTTCACCCCGTCCCAGGACGGCGTGGTGAATATTTCCCTGCGGGCCGCCCATGCCCAGGGCTTTCCCTGGATTCATATCGATGATGTCCGCTGTGAGGGAGCCGAGCTGCAGAATGCCGATTTCGAACTGCGCAACAAGAATGGCGCTGCGACCGGCTGGGGCGGCAGCAAGGACAACCTGGTCGAAGATGCCGCCAAGGCCAAATCGGGACAGTCGTTTGCCCGGGTGAATTACCAGCATCATCTGGCGCAGAATATCCGGGTCAGCAAGGATCAGAAAGTCCATCTTTCATTTGTGTACCGTCCGGAGACCGTGACCGTTCTGGAGGTGCCGGACGGGATGAACAAGGTGATGGACAAGGCTATGGCCACGGTAGTCACCATCAGTACCCAGCGCTTCGAGTGCCGCCCCACTTACGAGAACTGCTCGGTCTATCTGACCAAGCCTCAGGCTCAACGCGAACAGCAGCAGACAGTCCGCCTGACTTACCGGCAGGCCGGTAAACAGGACTGGCAGGAGGCATTCCCGATGGTCTATGTGCCCCAGGAAGGAGCCTGGCGCGGTTCGATATTCTTCCTGGAAGAAAACTGCGACTACGAAGCCAGGGTGGAAATCCAGGGCACTGAAAATGAAGTGCTGACGCAGTCTTTCCGGACCAGGAATTCGCAGGTCCCCATTGCCAGAACCATTGAGCTCTCGCCGGAGAACTTCTCGGGCGAGCTGGTCATCAGCGAGTCAGGCACAGCCGAGGGCTATATCCGCTATACCATGCGGCCCGGGGCTGTGTTGCTGGGCCAGCGTGAGCTTAACGGCGCAGTCATCCGGGTGGACAATGCCAAGTACCTGGTCTTCGACGGTCTGGTCATCAAAGGCAATATGGCCAAGCATTGCCTGTATCTGGACAATGCCGAGGAGATCATTGTCCGCAACTGCGAATTTTCTGATTTCGGGCGCAGTGATTACGTGCGCGACTACCGCCTGGGCGGTTCCTGGACGTACAAGGGCAATGTCGTCGGCTGGGAGGGAGGCATATTTTTGCGCACCGTCCTGAATGTCCTGCTGGAACGCAACTATGTGCACAGCCCATCCTCAGCCTCGCACAGCTGGTTCTATTCCCATCCCAATGGCCCCGAAGCAGTATTCCTGGATCGCTGCCGGGGCGGCGTGGTCCTGCGCTACAATGACTTGGTCGGCAGCGACAAACGGCGCTGGAATGACACCATTGAGGGCAGCGGCAATGGCAGCATCGACGGGGGCATCGGCCGCGATGCTGATGTTTACGGCAATCTCTTCGCTTTTGCCAACGACGACAGTATTGAGATTGAAGGCATGGAGATGAATGTGCGCTTGTATCTGAACCGCTTCGAGGGCTCACTCTGCGGGGTAAGCACCGGCTGCTGCCGTCTGGGCCCATCCTATCAGTTCCGCAATCTCTACTACCGCCTGGGAGATGAGAATGCCCGCTTTAGCGCACCATTCAAAAATGGCATGGGCAATCAGGGCTATGGTTCGATTTTTATACTCAGCAACACGGTCTTCTCACCAGGATTGCGCAGCGGCTTCTCAGGATTTCATGCGCAACCGCCACAGGGGGAGATGGCCTTGACCAACCCCAAGGCTTACACCCGAAACAATATCCTCTCCTGCCAGGATGAATTTTTCGGCCGGGATTGGTTTGTCTGGAATACTGATATTGACGCCGACCTGCTTGACCTCGGTGATGCCGGCAAGATGCCGGCAAGGAAAGAGAAACTTCTGGCGGCCGGCAAGCAGTTGCGGGGCATCTGGGCTGCACCGCAGTACCTTGACGCGGCCAACGGTTTCTTCGCGTTGCGTCCCGACAGCCCGGGCTATAACGCAGCTGTGGCATTGCCCAATCTCAGCACCCGCCATGTCGGAGCGTTCCAGGATGACGGCATTGAGTTTCTGCCCTACCGGCCTATTCCGGTGCGGTCGGACCGTTATGAGGTCTTTTTTGCGGATGAGAAAGCACCCTTGCAGCAGCAGTTTAAAATCACCGTCAGCGGCAGTGCGCACGAGAGTGCTTTCCGGGTGCATACCAATGATGATTTTTTCAGTGTGTCTCCCGAGAGTGGCGTTTTCCGCAGTGGTGAGACCCAGGTTTTCACCGTGACCCTGCATCCTGAGAAGATGGAGAAACCTCAGATGTTCCGGGGCATGATTCTGCTGCGTCAGAGTGACGGCTACTCGTGCCCAGTAAGTGTGTATGCTGACTACCGGAACTGCCCGGCCCGCCTGGCTGAGGCCCAGAAGCATGCCCTGCATTTTCCCGGTTCCGGCCGCAGCGGGGAAGTGATCAGCACTGAGGTGGAGATACCGGAAGAAGGCTGTTATTTCATGTTTGTCAAGGGGCAGATGGAAGGCTGGGGCAAGGTCACAATCACCATCGGAGATTATTTCAAGACTGCCGACAGTGCCCGCCTGATCAACCGTTACGAGCCCGGACTGCTGAACCGCTACGGCATCGTCCGCAATGGTCATCTCAGTGGCTATTACATGTTCCTGAAACCAGGTAAACATCCGGTGACCTTTCAGACCGCCCTGAACGAGGCTGAAATCGAAGGCTTTATGCTTACCCGCGAACCGGAATGGTTCCTGCGCTGAAGCATACGCCTACAGCCTGAGAGACGGCTGACTGCCGCCGCCAACCGAGCAATGTTTTTCCGTAATGCGTCAGCGAAGCTGGATAACCGACGAATTCTTTTTGAAAGACTTATCCGCAGATAGCGCAGATTTTTCAGGCGCACTGTGAATTTTTGGGGGATGCTATATGTGGGTCAGTTTTCTGTAGCGCCTCTACGAGGCGCCCTGATTTGGGGGCTTCCCACCTCAGGCTAAAGCCTGAGGTTAAGCATGGGTAAGCGCCTACAGCGCAAGGAGTTGTACTTCACATGCCCTTGCGCCCTGTTTATATCGCTTTGCAGGATTGAGGCTGTAATGGCGACAGAAAACCTTTTCGCCATATTTATGCTGCCACTTGGGTCT
>JAAZIZ010000426.1 GCA_012800565.1 Lentisphaerota bacterium | reverse complement strand
TATTGAAACTTTTAATATTTTTCAGAAAAAAGACAAAAAAAACGCCTTTGCGAACTGTTTCGTCGCAAAGGCATTTACGGTTATGCTTAGATATTAGTGCGAACTATTTCTGATTCTTTGATACTGGGCTCTTGGCCCTCTTAGCGTTGGCGTTCAATGCAGAGGAACTAACCGCCAAGAACGCCAGGAACGCCAAGAGACATAAACATAAGCCTGGACCACATACGGCAGGCATCGCCCACAATGTCCACAACCACAGGGCTTGGATAATTTGGGTGGTTTCCTGACTCAGGCTGTATATTGTGCTTCTGCAGTTGATTTCTTTTCCTGCAGCAGTATGGTATTCTGGTCACGCTTCGAGACCAGAGTAAACCAACCCAATGTGGAGATCTGAATATGCCGCTCAGGAAACCAGACACATTTACCCTGCTGCCACCGGGTTCCGTTAATCTGAAAGGTGTTTTAGGGCAGGCGATTGACCGGAGCATTGCCGGGCGGCTGACCAAAGTGTCGTATGAACACCTGGTAGAACCTTTCCGCGACCGTTCTGAAAATGACGGCTTGTGGCGCTGTGAATTCTGGGGCAAAATCGTGCGTTCCGCGATTCGCAGCTGGCATGCCCGCCCGAGTTCGGAACTGCGGGCCCTGATCACGGCGACGGTGCAGGATTTGCTCTCCACCCAGACGCCGGACGGCTGCATCAGTACTTATCCCCGGGAGTTGCAGGCCAGCCGCTGGGATGTCTGGGGGCGCAAATACGTGCTCCTCGCTTTATGCCGTTATTGCAATGAGATCGATAACGATTCCGCGGTGCGGCAGGCCGTCGTGCGTTGTCTTCGGCATCTGGTCAGCCAGGTCGGGCCCGGGGCCAAGAGTATGCTTGACAGCGGCGAGCATCAGGGCATGGCTCCGAGCTCCATTCTGGGAGCGGTGCTCAAGGCCTACCGCCTGACCGGTGAGGCGTGGATGCTGGACTATGCCCACTGGATTATAGAGCAGGGCGGTTCACCGGTGTTTGCGCAGGTCAGAAGCGGGCTGTCGCCTCGCAATATAGCCAACGGCAAAGCTTACGAGATGACGTCCTGCGTCGAGGGGATGCTGGAATTGTACCGTGAGACGGGCGATCCGTCCTTGCTGGCTGCAGCACAGGAGTATTTTCGCAAAGTCCAGGAGGAAGAAATTTTCGTCACCGGGGTTGGCGGTCTCAAGGATGCAGTCGGTGAGTACTGGTATCACGGCGCGGTAAATCAAGTCCGGGCAGACTGCGGCGGACTGGGTGAGACCTGCGTGACCACGACCTATATCCGCTTCTGCCTGAATTTGCTGCGGGCTACCGGTGATATCCGCCTGGCCGCAGAAATCGAGCGCTCGCTCTATAATGGTACCTTGGGAGCGATGACTCCTGATGGTTCTTCCTGGAGTCACCTGAATCCCACCCCGCTGGCAGGTCCCAGCTCCAGGACCCTGGCGGGAGATCAGATTGCTGTCTGTACCCGTGGCCGGTCGCAATTTCACGAAGACTGTTGCCTGGCCCAGGGACCGGAGGCGATCGCCACCGCGGCGCTGTTTGCGGCCATGCGATGCGAGGGCGGGATTGTGCTCAATCTGTATGAAGACTGCCGGGTGCAAGCAGATGAGGGGCTGGCCCTGGAAATCAGCAGCGGCTATCCGGACCACGGCGCAGTGGCGATAAGCATAGATTGCGCTGCCGCACGGGAGTTCCGGCTCAAGCTGCGTATCCCGTATTGGAGTAAGGACACGCAGGTTCGCGTTGCCGGGCAAAAAATTCCCGTCCAGGCGGGCTCCTACTGTGATCTTTGCCGGAAGTGGCAGCCTGGAGATACAGTAGAGTTGCAGTTCTCAATGCCGACCGCAGAAATAATGGTCGGTCAGGGTTTTCGGGCTTTGCGCCGTGGCCCGGTGCTGCTGGCTCGCGACTCCCGCCTGGGCGATGTCAACCGGCCATATTTCTCTGCCGGAGAAGTGACGCCGGTTGAGAATGTCCCGGGATTTCGGCGGGTATATGCGTTGCAAGACGGCTCGCGAGTCTGCGATTATGCCTCGGCCGGTAATACTTTTTCGGAGGAGAGCCAGCTCAGGGTGTTTCTGCCCTGATTGCTTCTGCACGAACAACGCCAGCCCTGAGCTGCGGAGGCTCTGACCGGCGGAGCCGGCGGGTGTGCACTATTCATCCGGGTGGTAGTTACGCCCCGGCAAACCGTGGATGGCCAGCCCGCCGTAGGCGGTCTCCTTGTACCTGCAGGACATGCCTTGCCCGGTCTCCAGCATCGCCAGTACCACGTCATCGAAGCGCAGCTTGTGCTTGTTCGGGTTGCCGCCAGCCGCCAGCAGATAGGCGTTGTAGGCGCTGACCGCGCCGACGGCATTGCGCTCAATGCAGGGAATCTGCACATACCCGCCAATGGGATCGCAGGTCAGCCCCAAATGATGTTCCAAGGCTGATTCGGCTGCATTTTCGCTGATGTTTAAGGGATAGCCCTTGCTCTGCGCCAGGAATGCGGCCGCCATCGCTGAAGCGACGCCGATTTCGCCCTGGCAGCCGACTTCGGCTCCTGAGATGCTGGCGTTATGCTTGGCCACCAAAGCAATCAGCCCGGCGATCAGCAATC
Source organism: Lentisphaerota bacterium (assembly GCA_012800565.1). Classification (GTDB taxonomy): domain Bacteria; phylum Verrucomicrobiota; class Lentisphaeria; order Oligosphaerales; family Oligosphaeraceae; genus JAAZIZ01. The sequence continues at coordinate 1,278 of JAAZIZ010000426.1, read as the reverse complement.
CATCCCGCAGTGATTCTCGGGTGAAGCCCTGGTAGTGCCGCAGCATATAAATTATTCCCGGCAGGACTCCGGAGGCGCCGGAAGTCGGGGCAGTGACCACCACTTGTCCCTCGGCATTCTCTTCTGCTGCCGCCATAGCGAAGGCACTGATGCGCAGCAGGGAGCTTTCCAAGGGGTCGGTTTTGCTGGCAGCCTGGCTGAACAGGCCTGCTGCCTTGCGCTCCAGCCCGATTTTTCCCGGCAACACACCGCTGGTTTGCAAGCCCCGTGCGACCGCCTGTTCCATCAGCGCCAGCAGCTGGTCAAGCCGCTGCAGTATGTCCTGCCGCGGCTTGCCACTGAGCGACTCTTCGTTGCGCAGGAGTATTTCCGGTGCAGGCAGACCACTGCTGTTGACCAGCTCCTGGAATTGCTGAAAGTTGCTGTAGGGATACTGCGGTTGCGGGCGGTTTGGCTCAATTTCACCGTCACAGCGAATAAATCCCCCGCCGATGGAATAATATGTACGGCTCAGGATCGGTAGTTCATCCTGCCCCAGCAGATCGAAGCGCAGGGTATTGGCATGCACCAAAGCTGTGTTGTCTTTTTCGAAACGGAAGTTCTCCGCCCGGAACGGTATGGTTTTGCCCTGAATGCTGATGCTATAGCTCTGCCCGGGGTCCTGCAGCAGCTGGCGGAACAACTGCGGCTGGCAGTCCTCCGGGCGTTGCCCCAGGAGCCCGGCCAGTACTGCCCGGTCGGTGCCATGTCCTCTGCCCGTGGAACTCAAGGAACCGAAGAGGTGCACCCGCAAAGACTCAATGCGCTCCCGCTGCTGCGCCGGCAGCAGCGCTGCGGTCTGCAGAAAACGCTCGGCCGCTCGCATTGGCCCGATAGTATGGGAACTGGAAGGCCCTGGCCCGGGTTTGAAGATATCAAAAATCGAAGTAGTGATTACATCCATCTGGAGCTCCTTGGGAGACAGCAACTCAATTCCGGTGAACGATTGATTACAACGGGGGTACATCATGCTGGCAGAGTGCACCATGACTGTCCTCGCGGACGAGCCGGCGTTGCACCAGAAAATATAACCCGTTATGAAAAAGTCAAGCTGGTTTGGGTAGCTCAGCAGGAATGCATGCATGGGACGTATGGGACGTATGGGACGTATGGGACCAATACTCTTCACTTAGCATTTGACTTTTTAAAATTCCCCTTTATTGTATGTTGTTGGTGGCACTATGGTGGTTCCACTATAACAAAAGGGGCTACAATGGCTAGGACCAAAAAAACGTTTGG
>JAAZIZ010000425.1 GCA_012800565.1 Lentisphaerota bacterium | reverse complement strand
ACCAATACTTTTTTTAGCGGTACCGAAATTACCTGCCATTCAACCAGTCCGGCTGCATGAACTGCCGGCGTGAAAGCAAACATCCGCATACATCAGGCTCGCAAATTATTATTACCTGAAGATCAATATATTATATCTACAATACGATTAATTTCAGAGTCAGTCGCTCTGCTCTTAGAACGTGCCTGCCACCCGATACCGCTGACAAGGAGCGAAAGCCCAGGCATCCGCCCTGTGTTTTTCCCCGGCGGCCACCGCCGCCGGGGCATGATATTCTCTTACTCCTGGGCTGCGCGCAGCGCAGCCCAGGAGAGGGGGGAGATCTCAGAGTCTGGGGATAACCCTCAGCGGCAGGCTGGTCTGGCTCTGACTGCCGTCATGCATAAAGGTTATTTTAACCGCATACTCTCCTGCCGGCAGTGCTTCGGACGGCAGCATGACAAAACCCTGCCCCGGCAACGACAGCAGCTCTGAGACTGCCAGGCGCTGCCCACCCGGAGAGAAAATCTCCAGCCGGAGCTTCCGGCTGGCAGCAGCGGTAAAGGTGCGCAGATAAAGCGGATGCTGCTGGCCCTGATAGCAGATGGGCTGCATGTCATTGAGTTCCAGAGTCTGCCGGAAATGGAAATTCCTGGCTTGCAGGAACTGCCGCTCGCCACCGCGGGAAAAATACACCGCCAGCTGGATATTGCCGGGGCTCTGCACCTGATAGGGGATGGATAGCTCCTGCTCTGCGCCTGGCGCCAGCCGCAAGGGCAGGACTTCCCGGAACAACTCCCGACCGTCGCCGCTGTCACTGCCGCTCAGTTCAAGCTCGCCCGCAAGCGCATCGTCACGGTGGTTGCTCAGCTTCAGCCCTAGGGCGTTGCTGCCGATGTAGACCTGGGCCGGCATAATCTCCGCGCTAAGCTCCGGCGCCGAGCGCTGCACATCCTGGAAGGCGAGAAAATGCGGAGTGGAATTGAGATGCTTGCTGCCGGTGGCCAGCACGCTGCGTTCGAACGGTGTGATTCTGCGCACTCGCGAGACATTCAGGCCCAAGTGAGGAATCACCCCCGGCTGACAATGCACCGAGGTGAAAGGTATGGCGACCTCCACCGTCCAGCCGTCAGCGTAGGTGCCCACAGAGTGCTGCCAATAGCAGTTCCACTGCACCGGCACCTGCGGTGCCTCCGGGTCGAAGAACCAGAGCTCAGCCGCACTGTTGTGCACATCGACCACGAACTGATGATACGAGCGGCCGTCATTCTTCGTGTCCACAAAAAACTCCACGCAGCAAATGTTCCAGACCGGCGCATCATGGCGGTTAAACTTCTCCTGCGAGAGCGCTTCAGTCAGATTCACCTCCCGGCAGTAGGCAAAGAAGTACAGGTTCGCATCGTCATACATGATTTTGACCTGGGTGCCCATCACCGGGTCCGGCTTGCCGCGCCAGCCACGCAGCTGCCAGGTCGCGGCACCTTGCCAGACTGCGTCTTCCTGACCATCGATCAACGGCGCCGACGGACATTTATATAACTCGGCAGCCGGAAGAAATGCTGTCACCGCCCAAAAAATCACTATCGGCAGGATGTTTTTCATTGCTGTGCCTCCTGTAGGGTCAGAATCGCAGTAGCTGCCATCGCACGCAGCTTTTCTGCGGTGTCGTTATTGAAATACTGGGTTTCGGTGATGCCATTCCCGCTGGCCCGGTCCTCTCTCCAGGGGATATATCCAAGGATTTCTGTGAGGGTTTGCCTGGCTGCGGTGGCCGCCTCCGCCCGCCCCGCTTGCTCAGCCTCCTTGAGCATCTGTTCCAGGGTGTACAAGTACTTGTAATCGGTGATGCCTTCACGGATACCCTCCCATTCAAGAGAGAAAATAGTGACTTTCTCCGGAGTGGGCTTTGCAACCGGATACGTCATGCCATAAGATTTCCCGGTGCCGAAATTATCCATAGGATCCGAATTTGGGCCGCCACGCTTATGAGCCTGATAGGTATATGACACGTGCCCGGAGACCCCCAGCTTGTAGCTCTGGAATCCGCTCTCCAGGCGGTTTGGCATCAGCCCGCCTTCCTGGCCGCCATAGCAGCCGCCCCCCAGGTACCAGTAGCGCAAGGAAGGGTATTTGCCGCTGAGCTCTTGCAGCTCCTGATACACCTTCTGATTCTGCCCGATAAAGGAATTGCAGGAGATGTCCAGGTCTGGCGCAAGCTCATTCACATAGCGTGGGCCATAGACGTTGGAGGCGGTCTTCACCCCGGCCTCCTTTGCCAGGCGGTTCTGCCAGGCCCCCAGCTCCATGCGGCCGTTATGCGGCTCATCCGTCCCCATGTAGTACCAGTCATCGTAGCCGGGACCGCCATATTTCTTCATCCAGCCGTCGACCTCCCGGATGTAAGCCACGGCGGCCTGTCGGATTTCCGGATCATCGAACCAGCGTTCCACCAGCTTCTTGCCGCAACGCCTCGCCGCAATGGCACCCTCGTATATGCGGCAGACCACCGGCCCGTTCATCCCGGCTGCTTTGCGCCGACGCTGGAATTTCTCGACTGTTGCCTCAGCAGAGAGACTGTAACTTATGGAAGTCACACCGTAATCCAATATGTCACGCATATAGCGCACTGTCAGTTCGTCAGAATACTGTTTTTGCGGATTCACATGCAGGCTCGACATGACCGACCAGACCATGTCCGGCGGAGTCTTGAGGCGGAAAGGCAGCACCCGCAAGCGCACCGGCAGGGCGATTGTCTCCTCGCCGCAACGCACTTCCAGCTTCCCGCTGTACATTCCCGGCGGACAATCCTCGGCCAGGCGGGTCTGCAGCCAGAAAATCCTGTTTCCATCAGGAGGCAGGGTGATTTCCTCCTGGGGGTAGATCAGTTCGGGGATTTCATAATACGTATATGGGCCGCGGGGATAATCCCAGAAATGCACATTCGAGATTGCGATGCTGTCGGCAGGCAGCTCATTATTTCCGTTACGCAAGGCGCTGATGCTGAGCAGTTGCAGTTGCCGCTCCTGTTCCGGGTTATGGATGGCGAAATACCAGACCGCATAATCTCCAGGGGTAGTGAAAGTCGAGACCTCACTGATCAGTTCGAAATCCTGCGGAATGCTGCCGGGATAGATATGCCGGGGCGGCCGGCGGTAAGCCACCGGTGCTGCCAGGGACAGGTTGGCCGGGTCCGGCTCGGGCGCCCGCGGTTCGAAAGTAAAGACCTTGTCGGCGACAGTCTTCTGCCGCTCTGGCGGTGGGCTTTTCTGAACTGTAAGCGACTGCAGGCGACAGGCATGGGTGAACTCAATGGTCAGGTCCAAAGATGCGGCGACTGCGGTCACCGGCACCGTCCAGCGCTGCAGCTGCCCAGGCACAGCCCGCAGACGCGCAGTCTCTCTGATGCGCTCGCTGCCTTTCTGCTGAGTGTAGCGCAGCAGAAGCTCCTGTACCACTTCGCTTTCCAGCTCGATCACAAAGGTATGGAACTGTCCCGGCGTGATGCGGAAAATCCGTCCGAAAATGCGCCCGGGCTTCCCCTCGTTCAACGGTTGCAACCGGACGCCGCGCTCCGGGACGCTCGTGGCTTGGGCATCGCTGACGTTCCAGGAAGGCAGCAGATATCTGCCTTCATGGGTATTGACAACCATGCTGAATTTTTCAGCGCCGGCACGGCCGAGGCATTCGAGGGTATACTCGTCCGGCGGCAGTTTGGGCGTAAGGGCCGATTTTGTAAATGTTGCAGCGCTCCAGACCTCCTGCCCCTCGCGATTCAGCAGGCGCAGCTGCTGCAAGCGTGCGACGCCGGAAGAAAAGCGGAAAAAGAGCTTTTCATGCGTAAAATTGATTTTCTGCTCAATGCGCCAGTCATCGGCGGTTTCCGGCTGGGACAGGCTCCAGGTGCGTTGCAGATCAGGTTTAAATGCATCATACAGAACGACCTCCTGCTGTCCTCTACAGATGGTGGCCGCCAGCAGTGCGGCCAAGGTCACAAACAATCTGAACATCTGTATACCTCCTGATTTACAAACTAATCAATAAGTCGAATCATCCGCCAGTATCGTTGTTAATGTGCGAAGTTCTGTGATGGAAAGAGAGGTTTGACTTAAACCGCGAAGCGGCTAAAAAACCCAACAAGGCATGATATACCAGGGCAACACCTGTGGCGAAAATCCTCCGGTGACAAGGCTGCGAGAGCAAGCTCTCCACATGCCCTTACGCCCTGTTTATGTCGCTTTGCAGGAAATTTGGTTGCGGCGGGGGACTGGATGCCCTTACGCCATGGATAACCCGCAGGTCGTGCCCCGCCTTTCCCATTGTCCCATTGTCCCATCCATACGTCCCATACGTCCCATACGTCTCATACGTCCCATACCATCCCCCGCGCCGGAGGCGCGGCACCCCCCAATCACCCAAGCCCTGTTAAGGGCGAGGCATAAGCAAAAAATCAATCCATCGGCTATGGCGAGAATATACCATCGCTGGCGAGATTTGGCGAGTTTTTACTAAGGAGCCGGTAAATAAATTACGTTTACCGGTAATAGGTCTGCAGAACTGCGTGCGGGGATCAGGAGAATTGCCTGGGACGCAGCGGACGTCTGAATAGGACAATGGCATCAATAAGCTAAAATCGCATACCCCATTGTCCTATACGCCCATAGAAACAGCAAAAACTCTCTCTGCGGAGCAAGAAAAAACCGGTTCATGCATTACATTTACTGATATTCTGCGTGTCACCGGTCAATCCAGCAAAGTAGTTTTTTCTGCATGCCAGCCTGGGTCATCAATTTAATCATATTGTGGTTTTCCCAATTCTGTGCTTCCATCGGCTTCTCGCTGTCCATGCCTTTCGCACCGTATTATATCCAGACCCTGGGAGTGACCGATCCCGGCATGGTCAAAATCTGGACTACCGTAATAACTGCCGGAGCACCTCTGAGCATGGCCATGGTATCACCTTTATGGGGCTGGCTGTCCGACCGCTACGGCCGTAAACCGATGGTACTGCGGGCAACCTGGGGAGCCGGAATCATCCTTTTTTCCGCTGCTTTCGCACCCAATGTCTATGTCTTTGCCTTCTTGCGGGTCATGCAGGGGATGTTCTCCGGCGTAGCCTCGGCAGTCATCACCCTGGTGGCCTGCAATACTCCGGTTCAGCGGCAGGGACTCGCGCTGGGCAGTTTGGGCTCAGCCCAGTTCTCCGGGCACATGTTCGGAATGTTCATCGGCGGCTTTATGGCCGATAAATTCGGATACGCCAATACCTTCCTGATTTCCGGCATCATCCTGGCATCCACCGGAGTGCTGGTCTGGCTCTTCGTGAAAGAAAAATTCACCCAACCGCCGCCACTAAGCAAAGCTCAACGGCGTATATCGTGGCGGGAAAAATTCACGGCTCTGGGCCCGGGCACAATGCTGCTGGGACTGATACTGTGGATGAGCATCACCCGGCGCATGGACGGCGGACTGCTGGCGATCTATATTCAGGAATTATATGGCAGCCTGGAAGGCGTAGCTATCTGGTCGGGGATCATCAATGCCAGCGGCAGCCTCGGGGCGCTGCTCTCCGGGGTTCTGGCCAGCCTGCTGATTGACCGCCTGCAGCCGCAGCGCATGATGACCCTGGCTGCCGCGGGCGCGGCTGTCAGCATGGTCTTCCTGGGCCTGGCCACCAGTCACCGTATGTTGATTCCGGCCCGCTTCCTGCTGATGCTGTTCCTGGCCAGCTTCGACCCCACCCTCCAGGCCTGGCTCTCCAAGGTAACTCTGCCCAGCAAGAAAGGAATAGTCTTCGGACTGGCTCAGACCGCCAAATCGACCGGCATGACCATCGGCCCCTGTCTGGGTGGCCTCATTGCCTGGGCCTGGGCCACCCGACTGGTGTTCTGGATTGCCGCTGTGATGTTCCTGCTGCTGATACCAGTGGTGCGGCTGGTCTCCGAACGTCTGAACCGGCGCATTCGCACAGCCAGATGACGCGGCTGAATATATAAAATCGGCAATTTCCGGCTCCGCAGCTAAGAAATCGGCCTCCTTTCCGTCCTATCTTCAAAACGAATCATCGTGAAAGTGCCTCTGTCTGATGTCGATACCGGAAAACCAGGAATGCCGCTTCGAGAATATGATACTGGAACATCTGCCCATGTTCCGCAGTCTGTCCCGGCGTATTCTCAACAACCCAGTTGAAGTTGACGATGCGGTACAGTCGGCACTGCTGAAAGCCTGGCAGCGCCGGCGAAGTTTCCGGGGCGAAGCCCAGCTGGCCAGCTGGGTGGCCAGGATTGTCATCAACGAGAGCTATGACCTGCTGCGCCGGCAGCAAAAAGAAAAGCTGGTGGAATTCACCGATACCGACCTGCCGGCAACCGAATCCACCCGGGAGCAGGAATTGCAGCGCCTCGACCGGGCCATCGCTGAACTGCCGGAACTATACCGCCAGACGGTGCATATCGCCATCCTGGCGGGATACGACACCACTACCGCCGCCGCTATGCTGGACTGCAGCCCAAATACACTGTACCAGCGCATCCACAAGGCCAAAGAACTACTGTACGAGGCTTTGCAAAATGACTACTCCGAAAATTGATGAGCTGCTGGAAGCGCGCGCCCGGCAAACGCCTCCGGCAACGGGATACCAGCCGACCCAGGAATTCATCGCTGCTTTCAGACTGCAACGCCAGCGCCGCTACCGGCGCATACTGCTGCGTCGGTACTGGCTTGCCGCAGCCGCCGCAGTGCTGATTCTGCTGACCTGGCTCTGGAGCCCTCAGGAACCGGCTCCTGCGCCTCACGTCGAGACGTCTGACTGCACCGCCCCCTCTGAACGACTCGCGGCCGCGGCACAGGCTCCTGCAGCCCCCGCCGGGGCGTCTGACTGCGCCGCTCCCTCTGGACGACTCGCGGCCGCCGAGCGGTATTTCGGTCCCACCACCGGCCTCATCTTCGTGAATGATGAGCTGCTGGTCTTTGAGCGACAGGACGAAGACCAGGCCAATAACTACCTGGTCACCATAGAAATCCTCTCCACAGGCGGAGCAAAACTGGCCCGTCTGGAGTTCGCCACCACCGGCAATGATTATATCGTCCTGGAAGAGGAGAGGATCGCAGGAAGAATCTTCCTGGTCCGCAGCGACAACCAGAACGCAGTGCTTGAGCTGGCCCTGCACCTGTCCAATGACCGCCGGGGAAATATCCACCTGGATGAAATTATAGCCCTGGAACAACGCAACACCACCCTGGCCATAAGCGATGACACCCGTCTGCGAGTGGCTTTCTGCCGCCGGGAATCATAGCTCTCCAATGCTGACCAACCGCAAAACCAGCCTGTTATTGCTGCTGCTCCTGAGCACAGCATTATTCTTTCTGACCGAAGTGACGCTGTCTGCGGCGCCGCTGCGGCTGGCACTGCTGGGCGAACCTAAGGAATTGCTTGACCTGCTCAGCGTTGAATTATCTCAAAACACGGCAGTGCAGCTGCTGGAGCGCACTGCAATCGAACAAGTGCTGCAAGAACACCGGCTCGCAGCCAGCAATGTTGAGCAATTGCTGCGGCTCTTCCCGTATACCGACCTGCTGGCGGTCTTCTCCCAGGAATGGGGCGGCAAAAGCGGCCGGATGCTCGTCATCAATGCCAGAAACAGCCATCGCCTGGCAGACTTGCCCTGGACTGGCCCTGCCACCGAAACGAGCGCTGAATGCGCCAGGGCAATCGACCTTGCCCTGCACAAGCTGCAGGACGAAGCACCGCTCTGCCTGGCGATAGCCCTGATGCGCAAAGTGGCGATTGATCCCCACCAGGATAAAGCGCTGACCGACTGGAAGGCCGCCTTTGAACGCAAGCTGCTGGAACATCCTGAAATCCAGCTGCTGGAGCGGGAACACCTGGGGATGGTCACAGATGAACGCAGCCTCACCCGGCAGAGCTTCGCTTTGACCAGCTCCGCCCGGCTGCTGATGCTTGAATGCGAAACCGGTGAAAGCAACGCGGCCATAAATCTGAAACTCTTCTGTACAGATACCGGCGGACAGGTTCTGCTGCGCCTGCAGCAGAGCGATATCCTGCGCCAGCCGGCGGAGGCCATCACCCAGCTGGTGGACAAGCTGGTTTCAGGCCTGCTGGCCTTGCCGCCAGTCTCTCCCATCGCCAAAGGAGCGGAAGAAGAGGCGGAAACATTCTATCAGAGCTGCCTCAACAATGCCCTGAGCCGCGAAGATGCCCTGCAGAAAATCCAGGCTGCGGTAGCGCTTGCTCCCAACCATGAGACCTACCGCCACGCCGAAATCAGCGCCTCCGCTTTCCAGGTGTACCAGATCGGCAAACCCGAAGGATTGCAGGAGGCCCGCCGGTTGCTGGCGCTGATCCGCAAATTCCAGTCCGACTTCCCCCGCACCACCCTGCCCTATTTTCCCGACCAGGCCCTGAGAGACCTCAGTCATCTCAGCCACGCCACCATCTTCCGGCTTGAGGAGTCGCGAGTACGATACGATGACAAAAAAACTCTGTTTCTGGAGCAGCTTGTCCGGGAACTGGAGGAATTCTATGCTGAAATCCGCCCTCTGGTGCGGCAGGATATGCGGCGCAATCCGGCTTACGCCTATGAACCTGCAGACGGCGTGAGTGCCGCCGAACAAAAGAATTACCGGCAATACCTGCAGAATTTCTACTTCTCATATCAACTTTATCTCGACCGGGACCTCTGGCTGCAGGAGTATTTTTCCGATTATCAGCTGCTGCTGCAGCATATTGAGCAGGAGAATCGGCGAAAGCCGTATCTGAACCATAAATACCTTGAGGGGTTTCTACCCTATCATCAGCTCCTCCGGGATAATAACTGCGCTGCTTTCAAGCGTTTCCTGGCTCAGGACCGGACTTTCTTGCCCTTCCTGGAGAATAGCAGCCTGCCTTTTGGCCGGGCCAATGCCCTGGAATTGCGCACCGTGCTGGAACTGCTGCAAAATATCCCCCGCCCCAGTAAAATGCCCGAGATTCTGCGCGCATTCTTCACCGCTATGGAAGAAATCTGGCCGGGCTGTTTTGAGGACTACCAATACTGGCGGCGCATCCTCACCTCAGGGTGTTTCTCCATCATCTGCCGGAAGTATTACCGACAACCCGAAAATCAGGCCCTTAACTGCCTGGATGAATACTTGGAGCGCAGCAGTGCTGTGGACCTGCTGACACTGCTTAAAGACGCCTGCATAAGCAACGGCGACGACCAGGCTATAGCGGCATTGCTGCCGTATGCCACGCAGATACAGACGCTGAATTACCGCTATTTGACAGAATACAAAATCGCCAATACCCTGCGTGAACTCGCTTTCGCAATCTGGGAACAGCCTTTTTTTGCCAACCGGCCCCCCGGGGAGCGGTTCATCTTAAAACTGTCCGCCCCCCAGCAGGAATTGCTGCAGGCCGTCAATCGCAGCTGCGACATGCAGTCTGGCCGCTTTGAAGACGCATTACAGCACGCTTCCCCGCTGATCTGCTGCCACGCCGCCCAGGATGGTGAGGAAGTACTGCTTTTCCTGGGCCAGGGCGGCAGTTATCCCCATACCCCCAAAACACACTTGGCCAGCATTTCGCCAAATGGTCAAATGAAGCTGCTGCCTTACGCGGTACCGTTTGATGAGAGGTCTGTCTGGTACGGCGAAGATGACCGTTATGATATGCATGGCCTGGAATGCGATGAGCAGCATATCGTGCTCTGCAACCACTGTGAAGCCGTGGTCATAGAACGCGCCACCGGGCAGGCCCGGAAATTCCGCCATCTGGTGTTCGGACTGACCGGCCTGAAACTCCAGGACAACCGGATATACCTCCTCGGCGATGACACATTTCAGTCCCTGGACCTCAGGGGCGAAAACCGGAAAATCCATTTCAGCCAGCAGCGTCTCGACAAACTCAATGCGCTTGATAAAGGCGGACGGGCCTGCGATCTGACCGCGATCGGTGGTGGACGCCTGCTGTTCAAGGTCACCCACAAGCTCCCGAAGACAGTCTGGGGGCAGGAGGAAATCTGGCTGTATGACTCCGCTGACGACACTCTGCGCCGCATTCTGGAATTACCGACCCGCAAAAATTACTCCCTGACGTCTGCCCGGGGGCAGGTGCTGCTGGTCGAAGCGCAGAAACAGCGCAGCATCATCTATGCTCTGGATGATAAGGATTGGCAGCTGCAGACCATTGCCACCCCGCCGACCAAAGACAAATGGCGACCGGCGTCACACCAGCTCAATGGCGGCGATGGCAACGGACCACTGGCCTACCCCTTGGTTCTGGACGGAGAGTATCTCTGGTGCGGCGGCCTCTACCCCGCAGCCATCAATCTCGCCGAACCGGAAAAATCACCTCTGCTGTGGCTGCCCACCTGCAAGGCGGTCTTCAAAGTGGGAAGCCGGATTTTTTTTCTGCGTCATAACTACTGGTTCAGTGTCCAGGGCAAAGACGGCACTGCCGCCGTTTCGCGCCTGGAATGATTCTGATTGGCTCTTTTCTGCAGGAGGACCCGATGCACACCAACCTCATCCGTCACTTGCTCCTGGGACTGCTGATTGCCCTGAATCTGGCTGCTGCGGAAACGCTGCCGCAGCTTGAACTCTGGTCCGGCCGGGAGCAGGTGCTGCCGTTCCCGGTCCGCCAATCTTGGGTGCTGCTGTCAGACCACGGCCGGAAGCTCGCCGGCGGAACCGCGGCAGACAAGCTCAGCATCACCCTCCCGCCCCTGAACAATGCCTGTACCGAAACCGCAATGCTCGTGATCGATAATCGCAAAACTGCGAGAATCAGAATCTGGCCACCACAGATTCTGGCCGGCCTGGAAGCTGATTGCAGGGCTGCTGACCACAGCGTCAGCAGCGCTTTGCAGGATAATGGCCTGCAAACCCGGCCGAAAGCCGGGCCCGACTGCACCGTCACCATCGTCAGCTCTGCGGAAGAGGCTGAATCCACCCCGGGGCTGAGTCTGTTCTTTGCCCAAAAACGCGATTTTCCCCTGCCCGTTGCCGCTGTCTGGACGGATTTTTCCTGCCACCGCGCTAAGGAAACCGGCGGCCTGGGCGTCTTATTTACAGAGAATCAAGAAATCATCGATTGCCGGGGCCGCCTCTCGCATATCAGGCTGAGTGCGGGGAAGTCGGAAAATAACAGCCGGATGCGGCAGCAATTGGTCATCTTTACCCCGGATTTTGACTTTACTTCTATCGACAACATAATTCTCCTCAACACCATAATCAAGGAATACAAACCATGAACAGCTTTACCTCACTGCTGCTGGCCGCAACATTTATGCTGCTGCCCACTCTCGCTGCCCAGAACACCACGGAAGCAGAGCAAATCCAGGTACCCACGATTGCGGTGCTGCCTTTCGATTCCCGTGGCCGGCAGGCCGAAAATGAACAGATTGGGAATTCCGTCGCGGACCTGCTCTTTATCAATCTGCTGGAGAGCGGTATCTGCAATCTGGTGGAACGCGCCAAGCTGGACCAGGCCCTCAACGAACTGCATCTCTCCGCCGCAGGACTGGTAAGCCCGGAATCACAGCTGCAGCTGGGCAGGCTGGTCGGCGCAAAAATCCTTATCTCCGGCTCGCTGTTCGAGGCTGGTGACAAAAAATATCTGGTGGCCAAGATCATCGGGACTGAAACCAGCCGGGTGACAGGCTGCAGCGCCAGCAGTATGGGCAAGGGCGAATATCTGGAGCTGGTGCCTGAGCTCTCCGGCAAAGTGACGAAAGTGCTGCAGCAAGACAGTGCGAAGCTCCTGCCGCCTAAAATATCCATGTTTTCCGCGGCCGACAAGTTGTCCGCCGTCAAGGGCCAGCAACGCAAAGTCTATCTGAACATCACCGAAGAGATCAATCTGCCTGCTCCCGACCCGGCCTCGGAAATTGAGTTGAAGAAACTCCTGCTGGCTTTGGGCTTCGAAATCGCCAACACGCAGACTGAAGCCGATTTTACCATCACTTGCGAAGCCGTGGCCAGCAATGCAGGGCTGTACCAGAAATTCACCAGCGCCGCCGCCCGGGTCGAGCTCTCGGTCTATGAAAGCAAAAGTCATCGTCTGCTGGCCACCGGCGCGACCAAAGAGACCGTCGCCGCCGCCAGCTACATCAGCGCCGCCAAGGACGCCATCGCCCAGGCGACTCTGCGCCTGGCCGGTGAACTGCTGCAATGCCTGCAGTAAAACAGACGGACTTTCCCTGCCCGCGACCATGAAGACTCTTTTCTTATTCCTGCTGCTGACTGCTCTGCCCGCGCTGGCCACACCGCCGCTCCGGGTGGCACTGCTGGCTCTCGACCGCAACGCACAAAACCTGACCGACCTCGCCCTGGCTGAGCTGTCCGCCGAAAAACAAATCATATTCCTGGAACGCTCGGAAATCGCTGCCATCCAGAAAGAACTGCAGCTGGCGGCAGCAGCTGACTTCGTGCCCGATCCGCGGCTGATGCAGAACGCACAAGTATTTGCCATCCTGCAGAAGAGCGATTTCATCGCTTTTGATGCCCGGACAGGAGTGCGGTTGCTGGACCAGCGGGCCGAAAACCTCGCGCAGCTCAGCGCCGCTATCCGTGCAGCCGTGCACAAACAGCAGTCATTTACAACCGGGGAGATGCGCAAGCTGTCATTCCTGCCGCTGCTGCCGGCCAATCTGTCTGAGAACCAGGAAAAATTGGCCCGGCAGGTTGAGACCATTCTGCTGCGCGGCCTGGGGAACCGTGACCATACTTTACTGCTGGAACGCCGCCATCTGCTGCTGCTGTTGGAAGAACCTGGCGCGGACAGCCGTGACCTCACCCGGGACTTGTTCGCGGGCGCATTGGTAGTCAGAATGACTGCGCTGCCGGCTCCGGAAGGAGGCATCCGCCTGCGGCTGCAATTTCACTCCCCGGACGGCAAAACACTGCTCGCGGAAGATACTGCAGTGTTCCAGGCCTCGCCAAACCTTGATCAGCAATGCGAGCAGTACCTCGCCACCTTGACCATCCCTGCCTGGGATGCTGCTGACAAGACCGGTGAGGCGCACAATTTCATCCGCGAAGCCTGGTTCGCAGTCTCGCATTCACAGCAAAATGATGCCATCGCTTCCGCCGCCAGCGCCGCCGCTCTGGATACCGCACACGAAAAAGAGCTCTGCCGTATTGCTGCCAGCGCCGCCTTGGCGCTCTGGAACCAAACCACCCGCCCGCCGGCAGAACGCTGCCTTGCCGCTCTGCAAAACTTTACCCTCGCCACCCGCCTGGCGGCTAAAAACAACGTCTTTCCCCGGGAATTGGCCGACACCGTCAGGAACAGCATCGCCTTGCCGATGCAAGCAGACTTCGCTCAGCTGCCCCAGAAGCGGCAACAGGAACTGCGTGCTGCTGTCGAGTCGATGCTCAAGACCCGCCTGCATACCTTGACGGAACTGCGCCGGCTGGCCGGGCTGCCCGGCGAAAAATGGCCTGAGCGTCTGTTTGCCCTGGAGGCCAGAGCAGAGTACCTCCGCGAACTCAGCCGCGTGGCCGAAATCCAATGGGATTATTCGTATTGGGAGCACTACGTCTATCCCGTGCTGGAGTGCTATATCACCGAGGCTAATGAACTGCTGCCGGAATTGCTGCGCTATCAGGCCCTCTCCTGGAGCGAGCAGATGAAAATCTGCGGCCAGGCAAAATACCGCTCCCGCCGGGTACCGCGGTTGCGTCAGAGCCTGGACCTCCAAGTGATCGACCGCGACCTGGCCCATTTCTTACGCTTCCGGCCTGCTGAACATGACCTCGCCAACCAAGCCGTATATCGCCGAACCATGGAGCTGCTCTGCACTTCCAGAATACTGCAGTTCGCCCTCCGGGGCCAGGGCGGACTGCTGCGGCTGAAACTGAGACTGAACTCCCCGCCCGTACTCACACCGCAGCAACGGGAAGAACAGCTGTCGGACTCCGCAATATGGTCGGAATTCAGGAGCCATATCCTCGCCGTATTTTCGCAGTGCGAGCTGCTGGGCCCGGCGTCCACTACTCTGCGTAATCTTGAGCAGATGCTCTTAATCAACCCCGACCTGGAATTCCGCCTGCAGGTCCAGCAATTGTGCCAGCAGCGTTTTGCCTGGTACACCCCCTGGCTGAACGATCTTATCAAGGGACACCAGAACTGGAGTCTGCAGGAATGCCAGCAGGTTTACCAAAAGCTCCGCGACTGCCTCCAGGAGGCCGCGCAAGATACGCGGCTGGAATCACAGACCGGCACCAACCGGGCCTACGTTGAGAAATATCTGCGCGGCCTTTTGGCCCAACTGGAAAAGCATCACCCGGAGCTGCTCCCGGAATCAGCCCGACCAGTCCCCCTCAATATCTTCGCCCAGACTATCCACCCCTTGGCCGAAGCCGAAAGACTGACCCAGCCCATCATCTTCGGCTTTGACCATGGATGCATCTTCTTGGGAGAATACCAGGAGAAAAGCTGCCGAATTGTAAAAATCAACCCCGGCGCAGGTCTTTCTGTCAGCAAAGGACCGTCCCACCCGCACCAAATACCCTGGCAGGGATGGACTATCCGGGGCGCGGTCCTAAAAGACTACCTGGCCGCACATAACGGCGGATACGTATTCCTGTTCCCTAAAAATAATTCCCCGCCGGAAATCCTGGATTTCCGCTCCTACTTCCATCAGCACTGCCATGCCTTGGTCGCAGCCGATGACCGGCTTTTCCTGTCCTTTGACGGCGAGGGCGGTTATCCTGGCTCCGTGCTGGAGTATAATGTCAACACCAGGGAAACCACTGTGCTGGTCTCTACCCTGGACCGTGCAGTTGAGTGGCCTCTGCAGGGTCTGCAGGAACCTTACCCAATCCGCACCCTGCTCTGTGATGCCGGCGGCAGAAGACTGATTACGATCCTGCCGGACAAACCGCCCCGGCGGGGAGAAATCACCTACCAGCTGCGACTGCAGGAATATGCCTGGGAAACGCGAAAATGGCAGCCTATCTCCGGGCTGCTGCCGCTAATCAGCACTGAGTCGTTCCATAAAATCCTGCTGCTGGACCGGCAGCTCTACCTGCTGCTGGAGCAGGGCCTGGGGCAGATCAATGCCAGCGGCGATTGGCAGCCAGTTTTCCTGCTGCAAGACCGCAGCCGGTTCACCGGCCGACTGCCGAATTACGGCCCCGTGTTTGCAGCAGTAAAAATAGATTATTCTAAATGCGCTGCCATGGCCCGGAAATTCGCCGGCCGCGAGTGCTCCAATCTTTATTTCACTCATTACGCCAACCGCCGGCTCTTCTCCCGGGAATGGTTGCTCTCCCTGGACAACGCTGAGCTTTTTCCCATCGCCGCGATTCCCCCGATCACAGCCGTCCTGGGAGAAAAATATGTCATCTGCGATCCTCAGCACAACTGCCGGGACCTCCTGCTCGGGGTCTTGAAAGAAAACCTGGAGCAACTGCCGGCCACACCATAACCGCCAGCGGCAGAGCTCACTCCGTGACTTCACGCATTTGCAGGTCATCGAACCAGACGGTCCCGGTAGCGGAATAAATCGCCAGGCGGAGCCAGGCCTTCCGTTTGGGGTCCTGATTGGTCTCAGGGCCGGTCTTGAACAGGAAGCCCTGCCGGGTCCAAGGCATGGTGCCGGTATACCAGTTGTTCGGATACCAGTTGTTGCGGACATCACCATAATTGACTACTGCGCCGCCGCCTTTCTTATTGGGCACGATATTTTCGCAGCGTACCTGAAATGTAATATGGTAAGTCCGGTTAGGTTTGAGCTGGGGCAGGTACTGGGTCACGCCGTGGGGTTTGCTGCCGTCAGACTGGATGCGCAGGGATTGCCCGCCGACTCGGAAATACTGCTGGTCCAGGCTGATGATATCACCTTTGGGAGGAACGGCTTCAATATCACCGCTGTGCCAGTCGCCAAATGAGGCGCCCCGCTGTCCAGCCCGGAAATCGCCGTTGTTTAAGAGCGACAGTGACGCCGGCAGCTGGGGAGTCAGGACCATGGTACCGTAATACTCCAAATCATGGAAGCTCTTGACATACGGACTCAGGCTGTACATTCGCACCTCCGGTTTTTCTGACAAAACCCGGAAGCGTACGACATTGGCAGGAAAACCATCGGCTTTCAAATCCGGCAATGCGCTCAAAGGGATGGCCATCTCGACACTCCAGCTCTGTTCACCGCGGGCGACCTGAATCCTGGCCCCGGCATTCCAGCCGGGATCGTGCTGGCTGCGGGTATCCTGCCGGACCGACTTGGCATCATAGACGTAGCCCAGAGAATTGATCATCCAATGAAAGTAGTTGCAGCGGTCGGCACTGGGATTAAGGAACACCTCCAGCACCGAATCGGTCCAGATATTGCTGTTGTCATGCTCCCGCATATTGGCCACCACCTGGTCCATCTTCGGCTCGGAGCAGACTGCGCCCAAGTACAGATACTGCTGGTCATAGCGGAACATCAAGGTGGTCGCGACCTCGCCTTTTTCGCTCTCCAGGGGCAGCAGATAATGGGCCCGCTCCGGCTGCCAGGCCGCCTCATCCGGCTTTCCGTCCAACACGATTGTTTCTCCGTCCGAAAGCGCCTGGACCTGGAACTGCAAATCCTGCAAGGATGAACACAGGCGCTGATAACGCTCGGCCCCGCGTTTAATCTGCCCCAGGAAATGGCGCCGGAAATAATCCACCCGCCTGGCCTCCTCCGGATGCCCGGCGCTCAGTTTTGCGGCAGCGTCGAACCATTGGTCAAACTGTTCGAATTCGGCGGGGGAGTAAATCTGCTCCCAGAGTTCATTGTCGGATGGGGGGATAGCCTCAAAGCCCAGGCGGGTCTCCACGGTGCGCCCGGAAATTCGGGTCAGCCAGAGTTCCTCGATGCGGTCAAAGAATTTCCCCATCGGCACCGCAGCCGGTCCGAACATCTTGTGGTGATGCTCATCGACCAGAGCATCGGGGTCCAAGGTATTGTCCCAGGTGCTCTTGGCCATGCTGTAGTAATTGAGGTAGCTGAAAATCCAGTGGTCGCTCTCGGACTCCATAAAGGTGCCGGAGATGCTGCCAGCCTGGCGCGCATAATACTTGCCGATTATGCGGGGAGTGGTGGGAGGTATATCGGGAAGCTCAAGGCCGCCGTACTTGTAGGTGGCATTCCAGAGCCAAGGCTTGCGGCCGGTAAAATCCGTCCAAATCTTGATCCGCTGGTCCCCCTCAGCACGAGCTGTCGGGATATTCTCTGCCCAGGGGCCGCGCACTGAGACCATAATCAGGACATTGTCCGGCAAGGAGACAGTCTGGGGTGGATTGGGGTAATGGCCGTAGCCCATGGCAGTGACGTAGCCAGGCACCCCGGCTTGGCGCAAACGCCCGGCGATATT
>JAAZIZ010000424.1 GCA_012800565.1 Lentisphaerota bacterium | reverse complement strand
GAGGGCTGATGGCACAACTCCGGTAAAGAATATAATTTATGGTAGTTTTGCTAATAATCAACAGCATAAGCAGAAAAGAATCGGACTGGCCGGAATGGTCGGACTGGTCCCCGTGGGCAACGCCTTTTCTGCGAATAAGAAACTCACTTACGGTTTGCAATCTCTTTTGGCGGAAATATAGTTAGCAGCAGCACTATGAATACCATCCCTCATCAAGCTGAACGGGCTGTGCGGCAGTGGCAGAGAAAAATCTTTCTGGCGCTGTTTTGTCGCCGGGCTCTGCCGCTGACCGGATGGGCGGCATTCCTGGCCGGCGGCATCGTCCTGATCAGCCGCTTCCGATGGCCGGGAAGCATAGCCCTGCCGCTGTTGCCAGTGGCGCTGTCCTGCTTCTTGCCGGCCTGGCTGACCGCCGCGCTGCTGGCCTGGCGGAAAGTACCTCCCGCCTGGGCACTGCTGGTCTGGCTGGATTACGGCAACCGCAGCGGCGGCCTGCTGGCCGCCGCATTGGAAGTAGATACCAGCGCCTGGAATGCCCCGGAGCGGGATTTCCGCCTGCCGGACCTGGTTCTGTCCTGGTGCCGGCAGTTGCCGCTGCTGCTGGCCGGCCTAGCTTTCCTGCTGCTGGCCGGACTGCTGCCGGAAAAACATTACCGGCCGCCACAGCACTTCAGTCTGGATATCAGCCGCGAGAGCGCCGCATTGCAGCAAAAGCTACAGGTCCTGGCGGAGGAATCGCTTCTGCCGGCGGCGGAGCAGGAGAAAATCGCCCAGCAGCTTCAGGAATTGCAGGCCCAAAATGATGCCCGTGATGCTGCCCGGACATATAGTATGCTGCAGGCCATGGAGCAGAGTCTTGCCGCCCGCACGGATGCGGCCGCAGCCGCCTGGCTGCAGCAGGCCGGCACACAGACCGCCTTGGCGGCTGCGCTGGAGCGTATCAATGCGCTGCCCGAGGATACACCAAATCTGCCGGCAGGCCAGGAACAGCTGGCGGAATTACTGCAGCAGTATTCGGACTGCCTGGCTGATGCCGGCTGGCCGACAGATGAATTATCCGCTCTCACAGCCCAGGACTGGCCCAGGCTGGCTGAGCAGCTGAAACAGTGCAGCAATAATTGCCAGGATAGACTGGGCCGGCTGGGGCAGAGCGAGCTGGCCAAGCAGTTGCAAGCACAGACCCGACGCATGGCCCAAAATGGTGAGCCCGCCCTGGCTGACTGGCTGGCCCAAAATGCCCCCGAAGCTGGTGCGTTGCTTGAACTCTGCTGCCCCGGCAGCGGAGACAGCAATTACGGTCGTGCAGATGCGCCCTTGCAGTTCTCCGGCCAGGCGGAGGAAGGGCCTTGGCAGTTCCAGGACCAGACGCTGCCCGCCAGCGGCGCTGCGCCTGACAGCATAGTATTGCAGCGTCGGCTGGCACCACCACCACCGGCGGAAACTGCTCTGGCACCTGAAGAGACATCCGCCGCAACGACTATGCCGCCGGGTGAAAGCGAATCGCGGCAGGTGCGGATTTTTCCCGAGCATCGGTCCGCAGTACGGCGGTATTTTTCCCCGTCCGGAGGCACCGGGCGTTGAGTTCGGCAGATTATTTCCGCAGCTGGGCTCGGGCATCAAAACCGGCGTCAGTGTTCTCGAATAAAGTTATTCCGCCGGTGTTCAAGTTCAGCAAGTCTGCGCTGACCAGGCGCGGACAGGGCAGGCATTTTCCTTTTCCTGCAGTCTGCAAGTATTGTCCCAACTGGTAGCGGAGATAGCGGGCGGCAGGATCGTTGGCAGTCAGATTCAGGGAGCAGACCAGCAGCCGTCCTGCTCCGAGTGCCCATTCAAACAGCGAACCTTGACGCAACGGCCGCTTGTAGGAACTGGCGACTTCCAGCACAGGGGCGAAAAGCTGTTCCGGGAAAGAGGTCAGATTCACCGTTGTGGCCTGGTTGAAAAGCTGATGGAACTGCCAGTCGCAGAAGCCTGCATGGGGGAAATCACCCAACATCGGGTGGGAATTAACTACGGTGGCCAGGTTGCCCTCCATCCGTCCGGCGCAGGAAATCTGGAACTGCGTCTCAATCAGGGGCAGGCCCTGGCCGGCGCACAACAACCATTCGCCCGCATTGGTCCGGGCCAAAAGCGCAGGCTCTACAGCAGGATAAATTTCCGGCAGGCAGTCATCTTCGACCGCCGGGAAAGACCACACCGACCAGTCGTTGCGGCAAAAGACTTGTCCGTGGGTGTCTTCCAGCCAGGCGGAAATCTGCAGCTTCTCCGGGTGCCCGGAGGCAGGCAGCCGGATGGTGCTGTCCTGCAGCAGAGTTAGCTCTCCTGCGGGACAGGGGCGGGGCAGGGAGGTGTGGCAGTCTGCGGCGATCGCACCGTCCGGGTGCTGAATCTGCCAATGCCAGCTGCCGGCGGTCAGCTCTGCGGCGAAATTCGACAGCGTAAAACTCAGAGTCAATTCTTCGCCCTGCAGGAAGTTGCGCTTGGTTCCCAAATCGAGCAGCAGCACGGCCGGGCCGTTGTACTGCAGGACTTCGGCCGCAGTCTCGCCAGGTTTCAGCTCATAGAATTCATTCATAATGCCGCAGGGATAGCAGTGACGATGCCAGTGCACGTCAATGGCTCCCAGCAGATCATAGCCGGCAATCAGGCGGGAATGACGGGCATTCTCCAGGCAGAATTTGCGCAGCAATTTCGCCCAGAGACAGGAGTTGCGGTAATACAAATCCCGCCGCTCGAACAGCCCAGCCTGCTGCAAAACCTGTTCTACCGGCGCAAACAGCCGGTCGCCGATACGGGTGCCACGGTAACGCTCGCGCTGCTGGAAATCCAGATAGGTGCCGGAGATGCAGAGTTCATGCTCAAGGCAGGGTCGCTGATAGATTGCCAGGCGCCGGTCCAGCTCCCGCCAGTCTCCTTCTGAGGACAGGTAGCTCAGGAATCCCCAGGCATACTGCCCCAGGACATCGCTGTATTCTTTGAGCGTTGCCAGGCGGGCGGGGTTGTGCAGGAATGGCTCGTGCTGGAGCGGGGTGCCGTAGTCGCTGGCCTGCCAGGCGTATTCAATGCCCCGCAATGCTTCCTGGGGGTTGAACAGCGCGTCGGGCACCAGCTGTTTCTGCAGTCCGGCTATGTAGCGCAGATAGGTCAGGTGTTTTTCATCCAGCAGTTCTTCATTGCCGGCGCAGTATATTGCCACCGAAGGATGTTTGCGGCAGGTCCGGAGGATATCCAGCCATTCCTGCTGTCCGAAGCCGACTGGCGGTTCGACCTGGATGATCATGCCCAGTTCGTCCGCCGCCTGCATATATTCCTCATTGGGGACGGAGGTATGGAAGCGGAGGAAATTGAAACCGATGGCGCGCAGCTTGCTGATAAAGCCGCAGTAGGCGCTGAGTTCCTGAGGAGCATTGCAGGTCTCGGGATAATAGGCGTGTTCCGTGGCGCCGCGCAAAAATATGGGTTCGCCATTCAGGGCCAGGGTGCAGCCAGAGGCGGTGAGCAGGCGGAATCCAACCGTCTGGTGCAGCAATTCTGGGCCGTCACTGCCGCTGATGCGCAAAGCGTACAGCTGCGGGTCTTGGTCGGACCACAGCTGCAGCCCGGGAGCGCTGGTCACAAAGTGGTTTTCGCCTGGCTGCAACACCGCAGTGCCGGAAAAAGTCTCTCCGCGGGAGTCTTGGGGCTGCAGCTGCCAGCGGATGCTGGCCGATGCCGGTCCCTGCCAAGTCAACTGCCAGGCGATCTCCCGGTTCGTTCCGGGCAGCAGCCGCAGGTAGGCATCGGCAATGCGCCCGCCGGTCCAGCACTGCAGCCGGACCGGCCGGCTGATGCCGCCGGAACGGCCTTTGAAGCCGCGGATGATGCAGCCCAGGCGGTCTTCGCGGAGATTGCTGACTGCCAGCACCAGCTCGTTTGTGCCCTGCTGCAATGATTCTTCCGGCAGGATAAATTCGGCTGGAGTGGAATGGCCCAGGTGATGGCCGCAGAAACGGCCGTTGAGGAAACAGGCGCATTCCAGAAATACGCCGCCCACCGTCAGTACCGCCTGTCCGCCGTGGTATTCTATCTTCCGCCGGTAGTACACGGTTCCGCAGACAAAAGGCAGTGAGCTGTCAGGTGAGGTTTTGTCGCACTGGGTGAAGTCGATCTCCTGGTATTGCGGATTGCGCAGACAGTCCCAGGGCGAGAACGCCTCCGGGTGGTCTTCCCAGTAGGCAGGGACTGGCAGGCGGCTGCGGTATTCCGCCGCTGTGGGCAGCTGATCACAGGACAGGGGAAAGGTGGAGTAGGCGATATCCCAGCTGCCACCCAGTTCAAGGTTGCTGTTCATAGAGTTCAGTTTTCCGTTTCTCAAAGACCAATCGTATCGCTGGCGCAGCAGAGTTTATTTCCCGAAAGTCGCCCGACAGACCCGCAGGACATTCCCGCCGATGATTTTCTGAATCTCGTCATCGGAGAAGCCACGCTGGACCATCCCGACGGTGAGCAGCGGCCAGTTAGTCCAGGCCAGCGAATCGGTCATGTTTTCCGTGGTCACAAAACCTTGGTCGACACTGCCTTCCGGCCAGTAGCTCTCCCAAATCCGCCGGTAGGGCCGTTTGTAGCCGCCGGACGGGCCATCGCCACAGAGTATCCCGCGGTCGGTGCCGATGGCGACATGTTCAGCACCGAAAGTATTGCGCAGATACTCCAGATGGTTCAGGAGCATCGCGATATCGCCGCTGCCGCCCAGGAAAGGCGGGATGGAGCAGACGCCCACATAGCCGCCGCTGTCACAGATGGCCCGGATGGTCTGGTCCTGCTTGGCCCGGACATGCGCGTTTACAGTATACGCGGTGGAATGGCTGGCTACTACCGGCTTGCTGGAGCAAAGCGCAGCCTCCAGGCTGGTCTGCTGGCCGCTGTGGGCGATATCAGGAATTACCCCGAGCTCATTCATGCGCCGGACCACCTGGCGCCCGAAATCACTCAGGCCGCTGTTGGATGTCTCGGCGCAGCCGTCGCCGATCAGATTGCGGCGGTTGTAAGTCAGGTGCATCATCCGTATTCCGAGGGAATAAAGCACCTGGATATCAAGCAGTGACTCCTCGGCTTCGACCTGATAGCGGATCGGCACACCGTTGCTGCTGGGGCAGATGCAGGGCACCCCGTCCCGGGCCGCGGCTTCGACTTGCTCCGGCCAGACTGCCCGGCGCAGCAGTTCCGGATAACGATCGCATAAAGCAGTATAGTGGCTGAGGCGGCGGACCAGTACCGACAGCTGGTTGCCTTCCCGGCCGGCATTCTGGAAAATGCAGTTCACCCCGGCTGCCCGCCAGGCCAGAGCAAACTCCTGCCGCCGCCCAGGGTCCTGCAGAAATCCGACATGGTGGTTGTATTCTGCGGTATCGGACAACTCATCCCGCCCGGCCCCGCAGTCGCTGAGCTGGTCCAGACTTTCCTCCTGCCAGCGGCCATTGGGAGAAAAGCTGTACGCATCCCAGACCAGGGAATGTTGATGCAGTTCCAGTCCGTGCTGCAGTTGGGCCGGAGTCGGCTTGAGGATGTTCAGGGCGACCTCACGAGCATGATCAATCTTTTTTTGCATAATACTGTTACCGGTTGGGGAGTCGTGCAAAAATTAGTTAATGTGCAAAAGTCGGTGATAGAAGTAAATAAGGCTGCATAGTGCTGTCGGACAAGTCGGACGGGTCGGACGGGTCGGACGGGTCGGACGGGTCGGACAAGTCGGACGGGTC
>JAAZIZ010000423.1 GCA_012800565.1 Lentisphaerota bacterium | reverse complement strand
GTGCAGGCGGAGCGCCCAAAGCGTTTTCGCTCGGCCGCGATGGTCGGTCATGAATTCACCTACATCGCTGACGGTGCGGGAAATCAGGCTTTTGCGGATTTCTATCTCAGCACCGGCATGAGCTGCATTCACGGTGCACCGGCGCAGGTGAGTAAAATCCTGCAGGCCGCGGGCATCAGCCGCTACAAGGGCCACTATTATCTGGCCAACGGCTTTCGCATCGGTCCCCCCAACCATACTGAAGAAGCGAAATTCCGGATGGTCGATGGCAGTCCTTATCCGCGCAAGATTTGTCCGGTCGAGGTCTATAAGCGGGGCGAATACTACCGCAGCCAAGTCGAGCCCATGCTGGAAAAAGAGCTGGTGACTGACGATATCACTGATAATTACATGTCCAACTGGGAGCCTTATTATCTGGATGGCAAGGGCTGTTTTTGTGAGCGTTGCCGCGAGGAGTTCGTGGCCTTTATGCCCCAGGAGGACCCGGCCAGAATCCGCTCCAGCTGGCCTCAGAACACCATCAAGGAGTACGGCGAGAAATGGATGAAATTCCGCAGCTGGCAGCATGGTCAGCTGGTGATCACGCTTGAGAAAAGCATCAATTCTCTGGGGCAGAAGCTGGGCAAGGACTCGCATTTCCTGCCGGAGATTTCCTGGAACAGCATGATGAAGCACGGCAATGCCTACTGCAAGCAGTACAACGTGCTGGACTATATGCACGATCTGCCCTGGATTGAACCTTGGGGGCCGTATTTCTTCTATCGCTACAGCCAGGCTTACAAATACTATCCCGCCAATCACCTGGTAACTTACCTGGCGGCCGGGCAGATGAAGGATTTCGCCCGGGAAAACACCGCTGCGGGGCAGAATCTGCCTAAATTGATCGCGTTCCCGCATGGCGTCCAGGCCAATGACTGGGTTACTGAGCCGGAGGCCATCGCCAACGAGGTGCTGAGTTTCTTCCTGCAGGGCTGGGAAGGCGCTTTCAGCTACTATTTCCCGCGCGGATACGACTACCGTTACTGGAGGGAATGGGCAAAGGCCAACACCATTATCGCCCGGCATGAGGATTTTGTCTATGACGGTCAGCAGATCGACAGCCAAGTCGAGGTTCAGCCGCTGACCCCGATGCTGGAAAATCTCTACTACCCGCCGGTTTGGGCCGAGGGCGAAGGATTTGTCGGCAAGGTGCCGGGCTTGCATAAACAGGGAGTCATGCAGACGAAGGCTTTCCGCCTCCAGGACCGATACCTGGTCGCAGTGGGAAATTTCTGGCAGCGCGGCGAGATATTCTTCCGCTTGAAGGTCAAGGACCTGCCCCGGGAGGCGCGGTATACGGTCACCACCCCCGCAGCCGATTGCGGGACTTTAACGGCAGCAGAGCTTTCGGAGGGCATCCGGCTCCAGGTCGGGGCACTGCGCTGGCTGTTCGTGACTCTGAGCCCGGCTGATCCGAACCGCGCCGCCGGCTTGCCTAAGGTCAGCCAGCAGGATTTGCAGCGCTTGCAGGCCGAGCGCCTGCCCCTTATCCAGGCCGCCTGCCAGGATGAGAAGGCCCGCTACGAGCGTTATATGGCTCTGGAAGCGGCTGAGAGTCCGGTGAATGATTTCAAGAGCATCAAGCCGCTGGAAAATGCCGGAGTATCATTGCAGGTCGATGCTGAACTGCTGCAGATCAGCACTGCCAAATATCAGCTGTCGGTGGATGCGGGGACTGCGGGGCGGATTACCAACTGGCGCAGTGACGGGGTCGAATTGACTACTGCCGACCCGAAGTTCGGGCTGGGCGTTAATGCTTTTTGGTGGCCGAAGGATGGCGCGGTGATTTTGATTTCCGGCTATCTGATCAAGGAAGTCAAGAAAGTCGATGAGGGCCTGGCAGTAGTCCTTTGCCGCAAGCTCACTCCCCGGGACAATGCATACCTGGCCGGCCTGGAGTTGACGGTTACGCAGACTTTCACCCGCGATGGCGTGACCGTCAATACCGTCATCCAGAATACCCTGGATGACGCGCTGAGCTTCTCATTCCGCTTCCATAACCTGCTTGCTTTCTTCCAGGTCAAAGATAAGATCGCCGGAAAGGCTACTTTCGCCGATGGAGCAGTCTTTACTCGCGATTTCTTTGAGAAGCTGTTCCAGTTTGCCGAGCCGGATAACGATTTGGAGAAAGCTTTCCGGATGGACAAGGTCTTCAAGACCACGAGTAATACCATGACCGTTACTGCACCGTGGACAAAGCTGCAGCTGACAGCAGAAGTGCCGGCCGATAAACTGCAGTGCTATGTCTTCTGGGACAGCGTCAAGCAGGATACTTCCAGCTTCGAGCCGATTTTCAAGAAGACTATCCTGCCCCCCGGAGGAACAGTGGAATATTACACCCGCTGGACCCTGAAATAAGTGCCGCAAGCGCGGCTGTGCCGGGCATGGCAGGCCGCAGCTCAGAACAGCAACAGCTGTTCGCTGCCGCCTGACTGCGCCTGGCGAGTTTTGGCTTTCTTCTGCAAGGTATTCAGAGTGTTCAGGATGCTTTGAAAGCCCTGCTCAGCAGCCAGGCGGCAGAGCAGGGCCCAGTCCGGCTCTCTGCGGCGGAGGCTGTCCAGGCCCTGCCAACCGGCCGGCAAGGTGCTGTCCAGCCGGACCAGTTCGCGGTTGCGCTGCAGCAGTTCCCGTGAAGTGCTGAGTTTTTCCTGCAGGGACAAGGGGGTGACTTGGGAGAGGTTCCGGTAAATCTCTTCCAGGCCGCCGAATTGCTGCAGCAGCTTGCTGGCAGTTTTGGGACCGACCCCGGGCAGGCCGGGGATGTTGTCGGAAGAGTCTCC
Organism: Lentisphaerota bacterium; assembly: GCA_012800565.1. Lineage (GTDB taxonomy): Bacteria > Verrucomicrobiota > Lentisphaeria > Oligosphaerales > Oligosphaeraceae > JAAZIZ01. The sequence goes on along the minus strand of JAAZIZ010000423.1, from coordinate 844 downwards.
TACCAGGGCCAGGTAGTCAGTGACAAGCTCCGGGCCGATGCCGAACTTTTGGGTCACCGTCTCGCGGTTGCAGCTGCTCCACTGGCCTTTTTTTTCCGGGGTGATGATTTCCACTTTCTCGTCGATTAGCTGCGAGAGGTCCTTGTCGTAGCTGATAATTGCCACCGGGAGGTTCTCTCTCCGGGCCACCACTGCGGCAATCAGGTCATCTGCTTCACGGCCCTCCTCAAGCAGCAGCGGCCAGCCCAGGGCCTGGAGCCAGACTTTAATCGGCTCAATCTGCCGGCGCAAATCATCGGGCATGGGCGGGCGCTGGGCTTTGTATTCCGGCAGCAGCTCGCAGCGGCGCTGGCATTTGCCCAAATCAAAAGCCGCGGCACCGAATTTCCCCTCAAGCGTCTCCTCAAGGTTCAGCAGGAAGCGCACCATGCCATACAGCGCATTGACCGGCTCTCCCTTGGGATTGGTCAGGCGTGGTACAGCGAAGAACGAGCGGTAAATCTGCCCGTAGGCGTCAATGAGAATAATGCGGTCCATAAGCGTTGCCCTAAATTCCTGGCAAAAATGACTGAAAAGGTGATGTTATGCGGAAAATAATGCCGGATTCATTTCCGGGCAGACTGAAGATTTTGCGCAAGCGTCTCGGTTGCACCCAGGCCCAGATGGCGGAGCGGCTGCAGGTCAGCCTGAGCCTCTACTCGAAGCTTGAGATCGGCATCGGCAAGGCGAGTGCTGCTCTGATTGAGAAGATTTGCCGTCAGTTCGGCCTGTCGGAGTCCTGGCTGTTGCAGGGCATAGGCGATTTGCCGGCCGATATCGCACTGCCGGCTGAAAGCGCAAGCGC
>JAAZIZ010000422.1 GCA_012800565.1 Lentisphaerota bacterium | reverse complement strand
TAATTGTCCACCACCACCAGGCACTCGGCGCCGGTCGCCAGACAGGCGCAGAGGTTGTCGATTTTCAGCTTCCCTACCACCGGGGAGGTGATCAGCACGCTGGGGATGCCGGCACGCAGCAGAGCCAGAGCCTCGGAGACTTTAGCGGCGCAGACTCCCGCACATTGGCCGGCTGCCAGCTGTTCCTTGGCAATGCGGCTGCATTTGTGAGTCTTGGCGTGCGGGCGCAATAATTTCCCGGCTGCCCGGGCACGTTCGCACATCAGGCGCAGATTCTGGTCAAAAATATCCTTGTCCAGCAGCAGGCTGGGGGTATCCAAATCGCATATTCGCATGCTTGAGTGGACCTCCTGTCACACGGATGCGGGGCCGGCCTGTCCGCGTTTAGTTAGGGTTCAGTACTTGTTCGGCCCGGGTGATGATATTGATCCAGGCGCGTGTTTGAGCTGGAGCTGTACGGCAGCTGAAAAGAAGATCGTTATCGCCAGGTTGAAGTTCCGGAAGCGGATTCTGCGGCGTGACATCGCCGAGAAAATCGCCGTTTTTATCGAAAAGGCGGCAGTTGCTGCTGTCGCATTCAAGATATTGCCCCGGTGACAATTCGACTGGGAAGACGACTTGCTGTCCATTGACCGAGAGAGCAGGATGGACTATTTTCTGTTCGAGCAAAGGCAGGGCTTTGACAGGGCTGAGCAGGCATTCCACGCTGCCAGAACGTGGTATCTGGTTGTACCAGAAGAAAAGGGCCCTGGAATTGGCAAAGTTGGTTTTGGTGCGATAGACTTCATACTGGCAGCACCCGAAAGGCCAGGAATAGTCATCAAACCGCTCACTCTCAGGTTCGACCAGTTCAAAGTATCGCCAGCCGGTGAAATCAACCGGGATGTAGTGTTGCATGTGGGTCTCACCGTAGGAGCGTGAATTCAGGATCAGGTTGGCCAGTTCGCCCTTGCCATCGCCTTTCAGCCAGAGCCCCAGTGCCCGGTGCCCGCTAAGATCAAGCGGCTCCGGGAAATAATGCACCAGGCTGGTCCAGCTCGCCTGGTGCAGGCGGTACTCGCGTTCACAATGGTCCAGCAGAGAATAGCGGTCATCCGGTGCGGAAGTAGGCACCACCTCCGGCAAACCCTGGTTGACAGCGCTCCAACGCCCGCAAATTCCGGCAGGGCCATCCGGCGGAGCAGGGCAGATTGCGCTGGAAACTCCCGGCGCGGAAGATTGGTAGGTGTAAATTTTTCCACTGTTCAGGATATTGTCAGTGGGGCCTGGATCACGGAATTGTCCCTGCTGTTGAAAATCAACCAGGGTTATGGCTTCCGGTGAATCATAGGCCGCCACCGAGTTCAGGGCGGTGAGCCGGAAAGAGAGGGGCTGGCTCTCGAAACGGTTCCGGAAGCTCCAGCGGTTGCTCTGGCCGTCAAGCGCTTCGACTTTGTGACGGGCTGTTTGCACAGGCCGGAAATTCCAGGTGCCGGAGTGGTCTTTCAGCAGTTGGAATTCGCTGCCGGGCTGGCTCAGTTTTGCCTTGATTTCCTCAGGAAAAACGTTTTTCTGGCGCAGTTTTTCATAGGTTCGTATAGTTTCCGCGAAGTCTTTGAGCCAGGCGCCCTGGCGCATTGATTCAGGGCCGATGCATTGCAGGGTGAAATTGGCATCAGTCGCCAGGGATTTGCTCCATAAGTATTCGATATCATCGCGATAAGTCGGCTCATGCTCAGAATCCACCCATGGGAAGAGTGCGGTCCAGCCCAGGTGCAGGGGCAGAAACATGCGCCGTGCCTGCGCATTGGAATAAACGTGCATATTGATGAATTTTTTATGTCCGCGCACACAGTGGTCCCAGGCCTGCATGCGGGAGCGCACATACCACAGGTGATGGTGAAAAGTGGCCATCTCCATCATCATCGGCTTGGACAGCTGACGGAATACTTCAAAGGTGAACTTGGCACTGTAGTACCAGCGGGCCTCTTCTCCGCCAATGATATGGGCGCCATCCAGGCCATCCAGATAACAGAAGTCAAAACCGCAGTCAGTCAGGCATTTCGCGATGCGTCCAGCCACTTCGCTATACAAGGTGGAGTCTCCATCCGGCGCAAAACATCCCCAGCATTCTTTCAGATGATGCACAGGGGCACCTTGGCGGTGCGAAGCCGCTTTCGTTCCATGCACACCTCGCCGGCATTCGAGCACGGCATAGGGCGCGGATTTGCGTACCCCGCTGAATTCAATCAGCTCATCGCCGATTTGCAGAGTCATGCTTCGGCGGATGAAATAATTGATCAGTTCAGGAAGATCGGAAGTATCTTCCACGATTGGGATTTCCGTTGCTTCGGCACTGATTCCGGCAGCCAGGGTATAGGAACGTTCCTTGGCCAGACGGGGGTCAGGTACCGGCGTGACCCAACTGCAATTTTTTACGATTGAGAAAGACATCGTATGCAGGCCTGAAATAATGCCGGCATCATGCAATTTATCAGTGACTGCCTTGACGCTGTCATATCCGCGGGGATAGACTTTGGGGTTGGGCAGATAACTGCCGTAATCAATCGCACCACTGAATTCTATGGAGGTAATGCCCAGTTGCTGACAAAACTGTATCCAGTCGTCCACATCGCTTTCCGATGGGCAGGCCATAATATTGGTGCGGCGGGGCAGCTCGGCATCCAGTGCCCATGGGCCACAAAGAGGAGAATGCGGTACCCCGGGAGCCGCCCCGACCATCTCTTTCAGATAATCACGCATTTTCGCGAAAGGCGCTGTGACCAGGCCGCTTTGGGCCCCCTGGAAACCAAAACGCCGGTAGGCTGCGCTCCAGAGATGTTCCTGTGGTCCTGGCAGTTCCTCGACGTTGGCCTGCAGACTCAGCGCGATGGCCGAGGCCGAAAACGGTTCGTCAGCCTGTGCTTTCAGGCGGGTGGGTATATTGATAAAGGCAAGTTCGTCAAAATCACCTTCAACCCGCAATACTGTAAAAACAAAAAAGCCCGCGTGGATTTCCACTGCAATCTCCGCCTTGCCGGCTGCACCGGAAAAGTAAAGCGTCAGGATGCCATCTGCGAAGCTGACTCGACAGGCATCCGCACGCCAGCCATCCTTTTTCACATAGGCGCAGGCGGCAGGAGGATTGTGCAGGGCCCAGTCAATACCATGAATTTTGTCCAGAAAGCGAAGGTTGACTCCGTCCTCCGCAATCAGCCACTGACAATAATCATTTTCAATGCGAATCGACATACTGCTGGTACTCCTTCCTTCAAAAGCTTGGGGGAAGAGCCTGCGTTGGGCAGGAGGAACGGGCAGGGGACAGGCCGGTTCAGGCCCGGCGCTGCCGGTCCAGCGCCCGGTGGGCGATGTCATGGCGGTAAGTTGCACCCTCGAAAGAGATTTTTTCCACTCCGCGATAAGCGTTGGCGACTGCTGCCTGCATATTCTGTCCCAGTGCAGTGACTCCCAGCACTCTTCCGCCGGCGGTGACCAGTCTGCTGTCCTGCATCCGGGTGCCGGCCTGGAAAACTATGGCACCAGTCTGCTCGGCTGCTTCAATGCCGCTGATGGGAAAGCCGTGGCGGTATTTTCCGGGATAGCCCTGCGAGGTCATCACTACACAGACTGCCGGCTGCTCCGACCAGCTCAAGGTGATTTCAGACAGGCGGGCATCGGCAGTGGCCATAAGCACTTCCACCAAATCGCTGTTCAGCCGGGCCAGCACTGCCTGAGTCTCGGGATCGCCGAAACGGACATTGAACTCCAGCAATTTAGGGCCGCTGGCAGTGACCATAATGCCGGCATAGATGATGCCGCGAAAGTGCAGTAGGTCCTGCTGCACGCCGCGCAGGAAAGGCTGCAGAATCTGCTGGTCAATGCAGCGCCAGAGCTGCTTGTCAACGACTGGTGCCGGCGAGTACGCGCCCATGCCGCCGGTGTTTGGCCCGCGGTCGCCGTCCAGGGCTCGCTTGTGGTCCTGTGAGGAAGCCAGGGGGAGGATGGTTTTGCCGTCGCAGAGGGCCAGGATTGATGCTTCTTCTCCGGACAGGCATTCTTCCAGGAGTACCTTGGAGCCAGCCTCACCGAAAGCCCCCGCGAAGCAGTCCTTGATTGCCTGTTCGGCCTCACTGCTGGTGCTGGCCACGATTACGCCTTTGCCGGCGGCCAGGCCATCGGCCTTGACCACGATGGGGGCACCGTGCCGGCGCAGATATGCTAAAGCCTGCTTTTCGCTGGTGAAGACCTCCGCTGCTGCAGTGGGCAGGCCGTGCCGGCGCATGAAATCTTTGGCGAAAGACTTGCTGCCTTCCAGCTGGGCGGCATACTTATCCGGCCCGACGATGCGTAGTCCGCGGTCAGTAAAGACATCGACGATGCCCTCGCAGAGCAGCGCCTCCGGCCCGACCATGGTCAGATCAATGTGGTTCAAGGCGGCAAAATCGGCCAGGTCTGTCGGGGTGTCGGCCAGTACCGGGACAGCATTTTTCATGCCGGGATTGCCGGGGGCGCAGTATAAGCGCGAGGTGTGCGGGCTTTGCCCGAGTTTCCAGGCCAGGGCGTGTTCACGACCGCCGCTGCCTATCAGCAGGATATTCATGGTGGTTGAGCTTCTGGTTGAGGATCGGTTACAGGCGGGGACAGCGAAAATCACTGCCGGCCAGCGGCAGCTGCCAACTCAAGATTGATGGCCCGGGCCGCAGCGGCTGGGTCGGCTGCGGCCAGAATGGGCCGCCCTACTACGATATGACTGGCACCGGCTTGGGCTGCCTCGCCGGGAGTCATCACCCGCTTCTGGTCGCCGTGCGCTGCGCCGGCGGGGCGGATGCCCGGAACCACAGTCAGGAAGTCTGGCCCGCAATGGCCTTTGACCAAAGAGATTTCCTGGGCTGAACAGACTACTCCCGCCAGGCCCGCAGCCTGGGTCAGCTTGACCAGGCGGAGCACTTGCTCAGCCGGACTGACGTTGATGCCGATGGCCGCCAGCTCCGTCGCGTCCAGGCTGGTCAGGACAGTTACCGCGATAACCGTAGCACCGCGTTCCCGGGCAGCCTCGGCAGCGGCTTTCAGCATGGTCGGACCGCCTGAGGCATGGACGTTGATGATGTCTGCCCCGATGTCAGCGGCAGAACGTACTGCTGCCGCGACAGTGTTGGGAATATCATGGAACTTCAGGTCCAGAAAGACTTTTTTGCCGCGCTCTTTCAAGCCGTTGACAATCTGTGGCCCGGCCAGGGTGAAGAGCTGTTTGCCAACCTTATACCAGTTTACTTCAGGGCCAATCCGGTCTACGATTTCCCAGGCCTGGGTCATAGAAGCGACGTCTAAGGCAGTGATTAAAGCGGTTTTCATATTGTCTCCGGTTATTTGCTTTGCGCCAAGACAAGACCAAACGTTGCATCAGCCGTCTTGGGACGGAGCAGGTGTTTCAGGCCTTGCCAGAAGTGTTGTCCGTCAGCCGCTTGCGCAGCTGTCGGCAGGTCAGCAGCAAAGTCAGCAGCGACAAGAAGCTGACCTGCAGCAGCCCCCAGTACAGGAGGACACGCACATACATGCTGATCCGACCATAGCCCCAGATGTGAAAAATTTTCTGCCAGGGCTCGCCGTACCGGGCGGTCAGGATTATTGCCCCTGCCAGATACAGGGCACAGAGCGGCACCAGGACAAAGTAGAGCAGCAGCCATTGCGTTTTGCGGACTTGCTGCTGTAGGCGAAGTTCGGCGATTGACTGGGCCAGGCTGTAGAGACAGCGGCAGTAGGTCTGAAGACATATTATGCTGGCCAGCAAACAGATGCAAGCACATAATTCCAAGTACCCGTTGCCGCTGCTCAGCAGTGCCCAAGTGGGGAAAGGGGAAAAAGCCAGCAGAGTCACCGCCGCATAACGCACGGCCAGTACCGCCTGCTCATGCAGACTTCCGGGCATTACCCAAGTGGCAACGGCGAAAAGCAGACAGGGCAGGCAGTGCCAGTAGCGGTAAAACACCGAGGTGTTCCCTAATATAATCGCCGGCAGGCCAAAAATACAGCTGATAGCGAGGGCGAGGGTAAAAATAAGCAACGCCAGGCTGTACTCAAACAAGTGACTGGGGGCAGCCGTGCGGCAGCAGTTGTCAGCAGCCCAGGGCAGTGCCGGGGTTGGCTCACTGTTCTCGGAACAAGAAGGACAGGATTCCCCGGTTTTCATGCTAATGAGTCGAGATAACGGGAGTATTGCGAGCCATCCATAAGCAGATCGAATTCTTCCTGGTCGTCATATTCCATCTTTATCAGCCAGTGAGTCAGGGGCGCGAGATGAATCAAGCTGGGGGTGTCCTGAATCTCCTTGTTGATTTCGATGACCCGACCCGTCAAGGGAGAGCGCAAATGCCGGATCTGGGAACCGACGTGCAGGTGGATGCAGAACGTATCCAAATCTAGCTCATCGCCGATAATCGGCAGGTCGATGCTGTCGATGGTACCGAGCTCCTCTGCCAGAAAATCGGTGATTCCTACAGTCGCAATATTGTGCTTTGGTTCCGGGCAGGCCCAGATATGACGTTTGCTGAATGACTTGTTGTCAGTATAATCGCTCATAATCAAAAATCCCGATTTGTGTTCTCCAGACACCGGAATTGCGGTGCTGAAAACAGTCCCAAAATCGACCAGTCCCAACCTTATTACTGGTTATAAAGGGTGCAGCGGTGCTGTGGTCGCCATAGTTTTCTTTTCCTATGACACTGTATTTTGACTTCAGGTTGCCATTACGGCACAGATTGAGTCAGAAAACAGTTCGTCGGTCGGCAGCAGCCGCGGCACAGGATAAAAATGTTGAAAATGTGGAAAAACTGTATTGCCCGGCAAGACGGACGCCAGTTTGTAGGTTATGTTATATATACACTGTTTTCGGTCTGTCAAATCAAAGCGGCAGTTTTTTTGCGTTTTTTTGGCATTTTTTGTCTTTTTTCGCCGATTGGCGGCCATTTCGGGGGAAAGATTGAATTTGCAGCCGGAGGTTCACAGATGGCTAACGAGCGGTCTTATATTGTTAAATTGGAAACCGGCGAGGAGTTTGGTCCGGTCGAGCAGGAGGTGCTGGTGCGCTACGCCGAGACTGGCCGCATCAACTACAAGACTCAACTCCGAAGCGTACTGGTGCCACGCTGGGAAAAAGCAGTCAGTATGCCTTTTTTGAAAGAGATTCTGCAGCCTCAGCTGGAGCAGGCACTGCTTTCGGAGAAACGCAGCATCTTGGGCCGGATATGGCAGCGCATGACCTTGAAGATCGATGCCCCGGCAGCCACCGGCAGTCTGATACAGGTCAAAGCGGAGAATTTTGAGCGGGCGAAAATGATGCCCCGGATTCTGGCCGCGCTTTTGGACCTCCTGCTGATCTTTGCCGGTGGCGTGTTGTTGACCGCATTCTGCTATGTGCTGCTGAAAATAAACATTCTGACCACGCACAATGCCGCTTATATACTGCTGCTGCTGTGCTACATCTGGTTTATGGGATACTATATCCTGCTGATTACCCTTAATGTGCAGACCCCGGGGCAGAAATTCTGGGGAATTTTTCTGGTGCGTACCAGCGGTGAAAAGTTCTATTTCAGTCGCGTCTTCTGGTATACAATTTTTATGTTGCTGTTCGGATTTTTCACCCCGTTACACACCAAGATTTCGCCCAGCGGGCGCAGCTGGCAGGAGATTCTGACTGGCACCAAGATGGTCAAGACCAAGTTGTCTGACAACAAGAAAATCCGATAGTCTGTGTCATCCTTTACTTGCCGGCAGCTTGCTGCCGTGGCAGGATCACCGCAGTGAGTTTAGAAACTATACCCAACAACTTCCGGAGCCGGGGTTTCCCGGCCCGGCTGTGCCGGCATCTCTTCGGCGAATTTATCTTCCCGCTGCTCTGTGCACTGTTGGCTTTTTCGGTGCTGTTTTTGCTTAATGACGTCTTTGACGATCTGCCGGACTTCAGTGGCAATCAGGTGCCATTCCACCTGATAGTCTGGTATTTTCTCTGCAAACTGCCTCTGAATCTGCTGAATGTGGTGCCGATGTCAACCTTGCTGGCCACCAGTTTCATGACGGTGCTGCTGGGCAAGAACAATGAACTCTGTGCCATGCGCTCGGCGGGATTGTCCTTGGCGGTCTGTACTGCATATGTCTGGCTTACTGCTCTGGTATTGTGCCTGGCAGTGTGGTTTTTAGGCGAAAAAGTCGTCCCCCGCTGCCAACAGGAGTTGCAGGCGGTGCAGAATCAGTGGCTGGAGGATAAACCGGCAAACAAGCAGCGTCAGCTGCTGTTCCATAATTATACCGGACGGCGCAGCTGGTTCTTCCAGGATTTCCAGCCTCAGGGGCGCAGTGCGGCCGTCGTTCTGCGCCAATATCATCCTGACGGCCGGACCGAGTGGGTGCTGACTGCTGAACGAGCCGAATGGCAGCCCGGCCAGGATGATAAAGACGGTACCTGGGAGTTCCAGCGCGGACAGCTCTATAACTATAAATATTCTGAACACGGTATCCCGAAACGGGAGTTGACGGAGAACTTTGCCGTGCGGAAGCAGACCTTGCCGGAGACGCCTTCGGATATCGGCGAGCAAAGCAAGGACCTGGAAATGCTGACCATGGGTGAAATCCGCCGCATTTTGGCCAGCGGTTCTCTGAACAGTGAGAAGAACCGCAATATGCTCTCCGTGCTGTTCTGGCACCGCCTGAGTTTTCCCCTGGCCAGCCTGATTGGTGCACTGTTCGGATTTGCCTTGACTATAGTGGAGGGGCGGGCCGGGGTGATGCGCGGTTTTGCCAGTGCAGTCGGGTTGCTGGTGCTCTTTTATGTGGTGAGCCAATTTACCTTGGTTCTGGGCAAGAACAGTTACTTGCCGCCGTTTGCGGCCGGCGCCCTGCCGGAACTGCTGTTCCTGGGCGCAGGCATATTTTTGGTGTATAAACGTCAATGATCCGACCAAGTTTCTGAATTCTGGGTAATGTGCAAAATCTTGTGATGAATAACATCTTTAAGGAGGCGGATGTTTAAGGAGGCGGATGTAGCTCAGGCTTATGTCGCGCCCTTAACAGGGCTTGGGTGGTTGGGGTGCCTCGTACCCAGGGCGGCGCGGCCCTGCGGGCCGCTTGCCCTGGGCTGGTATATCGCGCCCCGTTGGGGCTTTTCTCACCCCAGGGGCGTTGCATACCGGAACAGGGCAACGCCAGGAGCGAAACATACCCTGCGGCAGCTTGCTTCCGCAGCCTTGTCCCCGGAGGACTTTCGCCCTAGGGTTCAGGCGTTGCCCTGGGATG
>JAAZIZ010000421.1 GCA_012800565.1 Lentisphaerota bacterium | reverse complement strand
GCCCCCTGCGGCGATGATACTGCGTTCAAGAGCGCGGGAAAGTAGCGCGCTGCCAACCGCTTTTTTGCGCCCCCGCTGGACAAAAACAACCAGCGGGGGCGTTTTTGCGTCAGGGGAGGGGGCCTCGGTAGTACTGGGGCTTCCGCGGAGCGGCAGGCAAGGAGAGGGGAGTTGCCTGGGACGTATGGGACGTATGGGACGTATGAGACGTATGGGAAGTATGGAATGGGACTATGGAACTATGGGACTATGGGACGCATGGGACAATGGGATGTGCGATTTCAGCCCAACTTCCTCTGTTTTCTGAGATTATTCAGTTTCGAGGTCAGCCAAGGAATGTTTGCTTTCCTTTAGGATATCGGCGCAGAATATTTTCTTTCCGTTATTGTGTCCGGAGCGCAGCATTGCTTCGGTCAGCAATGCGACCCGGCAGCCGAAAATAAAGGGCACGCGGTTGATTCTGTTTTTCCCGTACAGCATTTTGACGAAATTATCGCAAGGTGAATCGGGATAGTTTTTCGGCTTCCTCAGTGGGATATCATTATAAGTGTTCTTTTGGGCATCGAAGAATATCAGTCGGTTGTCCTGGAACAGGAAGCTGCCTTTGGTGCCGACGATACGGACATCGTCCCGGAAGCCGCCGGGGATGTCGGAAATGATAATTATGCGTCCATTGGCGCCATTGTTCAACTCCACATTGAACGAGCCGTTGTATTCCACTTTACCTTTTTTGCCGCGGTAGATGCTGTCGATTGTTCCTTCTGCGCTGATGGGCAGTGCATTAAGCATCCAGAGCAGGATATCCTGGTAATGGCTGCCGGAGTCGTTTATTTGTCCACCTCCGGACAATTCCGGTTCACCCCGCCAGGTTTTTCCATACCAGTCCTGAGCCATATAGATAAAGAAGTGCTTTATATCTCCGAGGAAGCCCTGTTTGATAAGTTCACGGGCCTTCACATATTTTTCTTCGTAATGACGCTGGTAATGGACGATGCCGATTTTGCCGCTTTCGCGCATCAGGCGGGTGATCTCCAAGGCGTTGGCGACTCCGCAGACCATCGGCTTTTCAATCAGGACATGCAGGCCTTTGCGGATGGCGTATTTGACGTGATCATAATGCAGGGCGTGCGGGGTAAAGATTCCCACAGCATCCAGGTCATTCTCGTCAATCAGCCGGCGGTAGTCCTGGTCGCCGGTATAGCGGACAAAATCATATCCCAAGGTACTGGCCAGTCTGTCCAGATTGGGCATTTCCAAGTCGGCGACAGCACTGATCTGCACCCCCAGCGGGTGCGCTGCCAGGGTCCGAGTCCGGTATGAACCTGCATTGCCGCAACCGATGGTTCCGAATCTGATTTTGCGTTTGTTGAGCATTGGTGTCAATCCTGTTAGTGTTTTTAATTTTTTTCCGCAATTACTATACCATGGGTGGTAATGACTGCAATCCCAACTGCCTGCAGCAGGCGCGAATTGCGCCCTGAGTATTATCTCTGGCCGGCTTTGACCGAAAAAATCAGCACTCCCAGCGGATCAGTATTGGCGGATGCAGATTGGATGTGCAGATAATTGAGTCCATGCAGTGGCGGGCGAAGAAACTCAATAGGTTGCATGGCGGCATCATTGAGACGGAAAAAGCAATCCTGGAGGTTGGCACAGTGCCAGAAAATCTCCAGGACATTTTTTTCATTCAGTCGCGACTGCTCCGGTCCGATTTGTCCGCCGGGCTGCAATTGCAAGCTCAGGCAGGCGTATTGCCGGGCGTTTACATCGGTTGGGTTTAGCCAGTGGTCATGGAGCAGAAAGAGCACTTCGCCTGCCCCGCTTTGAGGCATGAATTCCAGACGCAGGAAACCGCGGGCAGCCATGGGGAAGTTCCATACTGCGCCCTGGCGTTCTTCGATCAGGCGAGGGTCGGCAAAGCGTGCCACCTGCAGGCATTCCCGGTAATCAAGCGGGCTGGGGATGAGCGCGGCCCCGGGGCGGCGGTTGTAGGCGCAGTGTCCGGTAGCGGGTCCGCGGGTGTTGCCTAAGCGGCTCTTCACATATTGATGCACCGACCAGTCACCCAAGCCGCAGCTGAAATCGTCGCTGCGTTCCTTTTCCAGCAACCAGTCGGAGGCAAAGATCAGCATCATCCGGCTGAGCGGGTGCTGGCCGCAGGCGACCAGGATTTTGCCATCCGGCAGTTCGAGCGCCTGCGCCTGGTGTACGCTCCTGTCATTGCTGTCGGCTCTGCCGCCAGCCAGGCGGAAATCGGCGGCATTGCGGAGCGGGTTCAGCCAGATTTCCCGGAACCCCTGCCAGGTACGGCCGTGGTCATCTGAAAGTGCGGCATGTAAGACATCGCGGTTGGTGAAGACATCCTCAGATTGACCGGACAGTTCGCTGTCGTTGAGATACGCCGTCTGCTGGTGCGCGAGCTCCGGCAGGGGCTGGGTAAGATTGCCGAAAAACAGCAATTGTCCGGAGGAGAGGGTGAGCAGCAATGGGCTGGTGATGGTGCCATAAAATGGTGATGGCTCTGCAGCAGTCCAAGTCTGGCCATAGTCATCTGAGAATGACTGATAGTAGAAATCCATGGCGGTACGCAAGAGCATCATCAGTCTGCCGTCGGCAAGTTCAGCGATGGTCGGTTCCGGTCCGCAGTCAAGCCAGCGTACGCCTTGATGCGGGGCAGCGACTTTTAGCACAGGCAGGGTCGGCAGATGGACACTCTGCCAGGAATAACCATCATCATCGGAGAGCAGCACTGCCGGGCATCGCCGCGGTTCTCCGGGGCGGTGTTCCTGTACCGGCAGCACCCAGCGCTTGATACGGCGCAGGGGCAGGGGCTGCCGGCAGACTAAGCCTCCAGACAATGTTGCCACGGCGGTCCGGGTGTAATCGCCATCGCAGCCGTTTTGAGAGCGAAAGAGCAATAGTTGCTGCGGCGAACTGCGGTCGGTGCGCAGGGTCAAAAAATCACCGGAATAGGGGCTGCATACTGTTGCACCGGGGCAATTCGGCGGGGCGGGGAATTTTTTCCAGCTCAGTCCATAGTCTTTGCTGGCCAGGAAGTAATCACTGACCAGTTCCTGTTCCAGCAGGTGGTAATGGCGGATTTCGCCTCCGGGCAGCTGCATCAGTTCGCGGGTGGCATTAACCGGCGGAACGGCGACTGGCCGGGGGGCATAAATTTCTTGCAGTTGCAAGAGGTCGTAGTCCATAATGTCTGCCTCTCAGATAATGCAGGGGTACCGATACGGGGACGCATTGCTTGATTTGCGGCGCAGTTGTGATAATCGGGGTAGTTCAGCGGGGTGGCTTACCATTTCTGCCAATGCAGTGCCTCTTCCCGGAAATTGGTGCGGGGCGGCTTTTCCTCAGCGGGCCAGCCGATGGCCAGGCAGGCTATGGGGAGAACAGATGGCGGCATGTGCCACAGCTTTTGCAGCTTGTCGACGCGCTCCTGGCGCGGGTGTACTCCCAGCCAGCAGGCGCCCAGTCCGAGCTGGCAGGCAGCCAGCAAGATATTCTGTATCGCGGCGGTGCAGTCCTGGAGCAGAAATGACAACTCTTCGCCATGGGCTTTCGTCTGGTCACCGCAGACCACAATTGCAGCAGCAGCCTGGGTCAGGAATTTTCCATTAGGCAGGAATTCGGCGATAGTCTCCAGGGTTGCTTTATCTGTGACCACGATGAATTCCCAGGGATTTTTGGCGCAGGCGGAAGGCGCGGCCATAGCGGCCCGAACCAGCTCGCGCAATGTTTCTGCCGCCACCGGACGCTGCTGGTATTTTCTGATGCTGCGCCGGGCATAAATAAAATGGAGTCCGGTCTGCGATTGTTCCAGTGCGGGTGCGGCAGCGCCGTCCCTCAGTCTGCGGACCAGGTTGGAGGTAGAGAAATTGCCTACGAAAGGCTCAATGCGGATTTGGGCGCCGGCCTGCTGCAGAACTGCATATTCTTCCCGGTCCAGGCTATCGACGGTATAATCTCCGCCTTTGACATAGATATCCGGCTGGGCAGCCTGCAGAACTGCACTCGCTTTGACGCCGGCAAAGATGGTGACTGCAGATACTGCCTCAAGTACGGCCAGCATGGTGGCGCGGTCCTGGGCACAGAGCAAGGGGCGGGTCGGTCCTTTTAGTGTCCGGACAGCATCGTCGTCGTTGATACAGACCAGCAGCGCATCTCCGAGAGCGCGGGCCTTTTGCAGATATTGGACGTGTCCCGGGTGGAGGAGATCAAACACGCCATTGGTGACCACCAGGCGCTTTCCGCTCTGGCGCAGACCTTGGCGCCAGGCCGGCAGTGTATCCTGGGGGACTAATTTAGCAGCCGCCATCTTTCTGTTCCTGGGTTGGGGTTAATGGAGCAGACTTGCGCAGATGCCGTGTCCATCGGCTTTACAAGACCAGCGGACGTTCCAGCATCTGCTCATACATCTCAATATAAGCGTTTGCAGTATTGGAGTGATTGTAGAGGGCTGGATTTTCCTGCATGATTCTGCGAATTTGAGCATTTTTTTCTGGCCGTGGCAGGAGATAGAAATCCATTGCCTGATTCATTGCCCAGTGCAAGCCCGCGGAATCAAAGAATTTGAACGAGAATCCATTGCCGGTGTTTTGCTTTACATCCAAGTGCTGTACTGTGTCATGCAGTCCGCCGGTGTCATGCACGATGGGCAGCGTACCGTAAGCCGGTCCGATCATCTGGGGCAGTCCGCAGGGTTCGAAGCGTGATGGCATCAGGATGAAATCTGCGGCGGCATATCCCAGACGCGAGAGATTGTCATCGAAATCCATAACCGCGACCAGATGATGGAAATCGTGCTGGTCGACAATTCTCTTGCAGACGCTTTGGTAGTCTCCATTGGCGACGAAAGCGAACTGCGGTTGCCGGTCCCAGTTTTTATGTATGAACTGGTAAAGGATATCAGTCAGCAGCTGGGGGCCTTTCTGGATTGAGTCCAGACGCGAGGGCCAGAAGAACAGAGGCGCGTCAGGATCGAACTGCAATCCTACAGCTTTCTGGAAAGCGATTTTATTCAGTCTCTTGCCTTCCTCGTGGGTCTCGCTGTTGTAATGCGCGGCCAGGGCGGGGTCGCTGGCAGGATTATGGTCCGGGTCCGGTGCATTAAGGACACCTTTGGCGCAGCCTGCGTAGTATTTGTTGGCCATTTCCTGGCGGATGTAGCCGGGGATGAACGCATCATGCACACCATTGACGATTTCGAGCAGGAAAGTAGGACTGACGGTATTGATAAAATGCGCCGCAAAGATGCCGCTGGTCAGCAGATCAACAGGATTCTGCGGGCGTGTCTCCTCATAATTAAACGGTAAATTTTCAAAGTAGAGGTATTGCCAGAATTCCGCTCCGTCGATGCCGCTGTTCTCAATATTTTCCAGGGTAGTTTTCTGGGTATGGATATTATGGACTGTGAACAGGCTGGGGATTTTGCGCTGGCGGGCAAAACTCGGTATCAGGCCAGTCATCCAGTCATTGCAATGGATCAAGTCGGGTTGCAATGCTGGAATGATGTTGTTGATCACTTCCCGTTGGAAAGCCAAGCTGATCTTTATACTCTCGCCATAGTAGCCGGAATAGACCTTGTCGCGATAAAAGAAAATCCGGTCCTGGGCAAAATGCAGGCGCTCCTGGCTTAAACCGCCGTCTTTGTAGCGCTCGCGTTTCTGTTCAAGCTGGTCCGGTGCACCATGACTGAAAAGTCGCCGATAGAATGGCATGGCGACGTGCACATCCGCTCCCATGGCAAACAAGGCCGAGACGAGTGAGGCCGAGACGTCGGCCAGTCCGCCAGCCTTGGCGGAATAGTTGTTTGCGGTACCCGACATCCCGGACGGGAGATAGGTGATTTCCGGAGTGACAACCAGAATTTTTGGATTCCGCAGATGGCGTTTCAATTTTTTGGGCATATTCCGTTACGCTCCTTATAGATATAGATTTGTCTCAGAGCAGTCCGGCGGTTTCAGGATATCCGGCAATGATATTCAGGTTTTGCACAGCCTGCCCGGCGGCACCCTTGGTCAGGTTATCGATGGCGCTGCTGATGATCAGTCGATTATTGCGGGGGTCAAAAGCGCAGCCGATTTCGCAGAAGTTGGACATGGTCACATGCTTGGTATCTGCGAGTTGCCCCTGGTCCAGGATGCGCACAAACGGTTCGAAATCGTAGCTGGCGTGCAGGCACTCCAAGGCTGTATCGGCATTGCAGCTATTGTTGGCCTGCAGCAGGATGCAGGAGTGGATACCTCGGTTGACCGGCACCAGGTGAGGGACGAAATTGATGGCCAGCTGCTTGCAGCCAGCGGCCAGGGCCAGTTCCTGCTCAATTTCCGGCAGATGGCGGTGACTGATGACGGAGTAGGGGCGGACGCTTTCATTACATTCCGGGAAAATATACTGCGCGTCAACTTTACGCCCAGCCCCGCTGACACCGCTCATGCTGACCACAGTGATGCCATCCGGCTCGACCAGTCCGGCCCGCAGCAGAGGGATGATCGGCAGGAGGATGCTGGTCGGATAGCAACCGGGGCAGGCAATCAGGCTGGCGCCCTTGATTTGTCGGCGGTATACTTCCGGCAGACCGTACACGGCCTGGGCCAGCAACTCCGGCGCAGGGTGGGCGGTTTTATAGTAATGGGCGTATATTTCCGGCGAATGGATGCGGAAATCCGCACTGATGTCGATTACTTTTAGCTTACGCTTCAGCAGCGGTACGGCAAATTCCGTTGCCAATCCGTGCGGCAGGGCCAGGAAAGCGACATCGGCCTTGGCAGCGATGTCATCAATATCCGGCTGGCTGAATTTCAGGCTGGATTCCATATATCTGGGGAAGACAGCTCCGACCGGGCGCCCGGCTTCCTGGCGTGAAGTGATGCAGGTCACCTCCACTGACGGATGGTGGAGGAGCAGTCGTAGTAATTCTTCTCCTGAATAACCTGAAGCCCCGACAATGGCCACACGAGTTTTGCTCATTGTAATTCCTTTTAGATTGCAGCTGGCAACAAGCAGGCGGTTACAGTTTTGAGACGCAAAAAAACCGGACGGGCAAAAAACTTTCTGCCCGGTCCGG
The DNA here is from genome assembly GCA_012800565.1 of Lentisphaerota bacterium. Classification (GTDB taxonomy): domain Bacteria; phylum Verrucomicrobiota; class Lentisphaeria; order Oligosphaerales; family Oligosphaeraceae; genus JAAZIZ01. The sequence continues at coordinate 579 of JAAZIZ010000421.1, read as the reverse complement.
TAAAAAAGAAAACTTTTTGACGGTTCTTAGCGCTTGCTGAACTGGAAGCGTTTGCGGGCACCGGGCTGGCCGGGTTTTTTCCGTTCTTTTTCGCGGGAGTCACGGGTCAGCATTCCTGCCGGTTTCAAGGTGGCGCGCAGGGATTCGTCATTTTTCTCCAATGCCCTGGCGATACCGTGGCGCAATGCGCCGGCTTGTCCGATGATTCCGCCGCCATTGATATTGGCGAAGATATCGAAGTCAGCGCTTTTGCCGGTCAGCACCAGCGGCTGCATAACGAAGCCGCGGACCGATTCGGTAGTGAAGTAATCTTCGAAAGCGCGTTTGTTCACTATGATTTTGCCGCTGCCGGGAAGCATCCGTACCCGTGCGCTGGCGCATTTACGACGTCCGATGGTCTGAATGAGAGCTTTATCTGCTGGCATATTGTCTTTCCTATAAACCTCGGTTTATCTTAGTAAGTTACTTGATTACGAGCATTTCTGCTTTCTGAGCCGCGAATTTATGCTCGGGGCCGTCACCGGCAAACAACTTCAATTTCCCGAACTGGGTGCGGCCCAGGCGTCCTTTGGGCATCAT
>JAAZIZ010000420.1 GCA_012800565.1 Lentisphaerota bacterium | reverse complement strand
GAGGAATGGAAACAGCTCGGCCCGGGTAAAAAGAACCTCACCATCGCCCTCGACTGGATGCACGATACCTTCAAAGATGCGCCGGTGCTGGGCAGTCTGCTCAATCCCGCCAAAACCGATGCCGCCAAGATTGTGCAATGGGATGAACTCTCTAGCGCACTGGAACAGGCCCTGAATCAAGAAAAGCAGCAGGAGCAATCCGAAGAACAGCAAGAGGTTGCCGTGGTTGCCCAGGGGCTGGCCAAGGCCGCAACCCTGCTTGCCGGGCGCTATCAATGGGTGATTACCAATGTGCCCTATCTGGCGCGAGGCAAGCAAAACGAGCGGTTGCGGGATTTCTGCGAAAAGCACTATTCAGCCGCGAAGAACGATCTGGCGACCGTGTTCCTCGACCGCTGTCTGGAGCTCTGCGTCGAGGGCGGAACCTCCAGCATTGTGCTGCCTCAAAACTGGCTCTTTCTGACCAGCTACAAGAAATTCCGCGAGAAGCTACTGAAAAACGACACCTGGCATCTGATTGCCCGTTTGGGGCCACAGGCGTTTCAGACACCAATGTGGGACTTCAATGTTCAGTTGATCAGCCTTAGCCGTGGCAATTCAACAAAAGAATCAGGCGGGCTGTTTGGCGACGTCAATGACGGCAACCTGATTCGCGGCGTGGATGTTTCTGAGCCCCGCACCGCCGCCGAAAAAGCGGCGCAGTTGCTGACAGAGGAAGTCAAGAGTGTGGAGCAAGCGAAGCAGTTGGTGAATCCGGATGCGCGAATAACGCTAGAAAAAGAAATATCTGGATCACTTTTGTCGGAGTATGCTGAATCACTTGTTGGTATTCAAACTGGTGATTATCCTCAGTTTGCAGCCAAGTTCTGGGAGATCGATGAAATATCTAGTGGCTGGGAGTATTACGAACGGCCAGGTGATGAAACAATCGACAGAACTGAAGCCATATTTTGGGAAAATGAAAGCGGACGGTTATTTGAATTGGTGAAAGCCAAGCTCGGTGAAAATGGTATCGGAGCATGGATAAGGGGGCGGGAAGCGTGGGGTAAACACGGCATATCTGTCCAATTAATGCGTAACTTGAATGCCTCAGTTTACGAAGGTGCCAAATACGACCAAACATTGGCAGTAGTTCTTCCCAAGAATAATGATTACTTGTTGCCTATTTGGGCATTCTGCTCTTCGACCGAATACAACGAAGCGGTGCGGCGCATTGACCAAAAGCTGAATGTCACCAACGCCACCCTCGTCAAGGTCCCCTTCGACCTCAACCGCTGGATCAAAATCGCAGAAGAAAAATACCCCAACGGCCTGCCAAAGCCCTACACCGACGACCCCACCCAATGGATCTTCCACGGCCATCCCTGCGGCTCGGTCGTCTGGGATGACGAGAAAAAATGGACTGCCCATGGCCCTCTGCGCACTGACGACAGCGTGCTGCACGTTGCTGTCGCTCGCCTTCTCGGCTATCGCTGGCCAGCCGAACTGGATACGAGCATGGAGCTGGCCGACGAGCAGCGCGAATGGGTTAAGCGCTGCGCGGCGCTGGCGAGCTACGCCGATGATGACGGCATCGTCTGCATTCCGCCGGTGCGGGGCGAGGCGTCGGCCTCTGACCGCCTGCTGAACCTGCTGGCCGCTGCCTACGGAGATGCCTGGTCCAACGACACCCTGGCCACGCTGCTCAAAAGCGCCGATCACGCAGGCAAGACGCTGGAGACCTGGCTGCGGGAGAAGTTCTTCACCCAACACTGCAAGCTGTTCCAGCACCGTCCCTTCATCTGGCACATCTGGGATGGACTGCGCGACGGCTTCGCTGCCTTGGTCAACTACCACAAACTCGACGCCAAGTTGCTGGAGACCCTCATCTACACCTACCTGGGCGACTGGATCAGCCGTCAGAAGCAGGACATCGCCAGTGGCGTGGACGGAGCCCAGGAACGCCTGGCCGCCGCCGAGGCCCTCAAGAAAAAGCTGGAGCTGATCCTCGAAGGCGAAGCGCCCTACGACATATTCGTGCGCTGGAAACCACTGGAAAAACAGCCCATCGGCTGGGACCCGGATCTCAACGACGGCGTGCGCCTCAACATCCGCCCCTTCCTCACCGTGCCCGATGTCGGCAAGAAAGGCGCGGGTGTCCTGCGCGACAAACCCAACATCAACTGGAATAAAGACCGGGGCAAGGACGTGGAATCCGCCCCCTGGTATCACAAGTTCAACGGCGACCGCATCAACGACCACCATCTGACCCTGGCCGAAAAACGCGCCGCACGGGAGGCCGCTGAATGACCTCGTGCTACAAAGGAATGCGCTGGTTGAAATGCGACCTGCAGATGCAGACGCCTGCGGATGCGCGGCATTGGGCTGGAGACCGCCTCGAAGCCGGACAAGAGGCTGTCGCAGCGAAGGCGTTTGCGGAAGCCTGTTATCAACAGCGTCTGGATGTGGTGGGCATTACCGACCACAACTTTCTGAGCAAGGACTTTATTCCACATCTGCAGACTGCGTTCGATGAGATTGAGCGGGATTTCAGCCACAAGATCACCTTGTTTCCAGGGTTTGAGTTCGAGGCGGCTGGTGTTGGCAGAGGCGTCCATGTTCTTTGTCTTTTCGAACCCGGGACGGACCTTACCCGGCTGGACTCGATTCTTACGGAATGCGGCGTGAGCTACCCGAGAATGAACGCCGCCGGTCAGCTCGAAAAATCAGACAAAAATCTGAAAGAGATCTTACGCACCACCCAAGACAAGTATGGCGGAATCGTCATCATGCCACATGCAACCAGTAACGACGGCATTTTCGACAACGATTCGATAGCGGAATGGTTGCAACAGGATCAATTCACGAATCCTGATCTGCTTGCGGTAGAAGTGCCAAAGCCTGTTCACTTGATGAGCGCTGGATATCAGCGGCTTCTGCGTTCTGGAGACGATTGTCAGCCAGGCTGGAAGCGCATTCGCCCCATTGCCACACTCATGTCTTCGGACAACAAGAAGCTGGTCGACTTCGATGAGCATCAGAAG
>JAAZIZ010000037.1 GCA_012800565.1 Lentisphaerota bacterium | reverse complement strand
GCTCAGCAGCCCGCCGGCCGGGCTGGCGACAAAATTCAAGCCCCAGCGGTTCTTGTTGACATTGATATCCGTTGTGCCGAGAAATTCCAGGCCCGCTTTTTCAAGCTGGATGACATAATCGCCGTTTTCCACCTTGTCAATGGCCCAGATGCCGTTGGTATCCGTCCAATGACGATACAGACCGGCGCCGGGCGCGGCACTTTCCCAGTCCTTATAGACCGGCGTGGCAACCGGGTCGATCGGCTCGTTCCAAACCAGCATCCGCTGCCAGACTGCGCCAGGTGTCTGACTTGCTTTGCGGATGCTGACTTTCACCCCGGCCACCGGCAGCCCGTTGGCATCAGTGATCCGCCCGGAAATAATCCGCCCGGCATTGTCAATCTTTTCATTGTCCTGCAATCTCTGCCGGTAGATATTGCCAATGCCAAATGTTATACCATCCTGATTCTGATATGGGGTTCCGCCAAACAGTACATTCTCCTCAAGATTGTACCAGCCATTGGCACTGCCGCCCCAGCCCAGATTAAGATGGTAGTACCAGCGCCCGTCAATACGGCCATAGCCATCCGCAAAAAGTGCATGCGAAGTTGTCGGGTCAACCACCATAGTGGCGACTACCAGGACTGGACGGCGCGCGTCAAGATTGGCCCGGGCACCATCCGCACCACCAGGATTGCCGGCACCGGAATATTTGAAAAAATTGGTATAGCTGCCTGGAGAGGGAGAGCCAGCGGATTCACTCTTATTTTCTCTATTATAGTTCATGCCAACGGACAAGCCGACGTCCAGGCAGAGAGCCCCGATCTGCTGCAGCGTCTCCAGGTCTTCGTCACCAGTCGGACTAAGTGACATCAAATCCCAATTGTAAGGGCCGCCAGCGCCATTCCCACCCCGCAAATTCATGGTGATGCTGATGGGGTCCGGATTGACAATCGTGTCGCGAAGAGTGATATTGGCGGAACCCTGCTTGACACCAACCCCCTTTTGCGGCCATTGAAAATAACGCATGACTTGAGCCATGGCCGTAGCTGTGCAGCCGCAGACGATATTGTCCGGATTGCCCGGCTCCTGGAAAGTATAGGAATGGTCATAAATCGTCGGCGTGTAATAGTTGTAAATCCCGCCACCCTGGGACCATTGGCTCTTGACAAAGCTGCCAACCCAGACTTCAGCCACGACTTCAGCAGCATCAGCACGGGTGGCAGGACCGGTAAAACGTTCCCACGCCGACTTGTTCTCCAACACAGCCGGAGGCGGTTCCACCGGATCAACGCCACGAACGGCAGGCCCCTCGGGAGCAAGCTGCGCAACCGCAGCCAGACGGGACTGCAAATCTATCTGCAAAAGAGCACGCAGCGGATTGGCCGGAGTATCGTCATAACTGCCATTGCCACTGAAAGTGATTACCGGCTGCAAACGATCATCAGCAGAAATAATCACATAGCCCGACGGCGACAAGGTGACGTTGTACGCAATCGTCGCACCAGAAGAATTCGTTATGGGGACAATCGAAACAATCTCGCTTTGCGCGGAAAAATCCGCCCCGAGCGGCTGGTCCACAGCCGCCAGCCAGCGCTGCGCAAAAACCTGCGCCTTCGCGTCATCAACTGGAGCAGCCTGCAATAAACCAGCACAGAAGAGTGCTAAGAAAAAAAAGGCCGCAGTGGAATGTACGATGCTACTGAACCGGATAAATGGCGTGTAGAGCCGGCATTGCAATGCTGAAGTCTGATTCATTTTCCGTTCTCCTGCCTGTTGAATGCTGTTATCTGATGTTGGTAATTTTTTCAGTCGAGGCGTCTGGCATGAAATTAATAAAACAATGCAATTACATAACTTATTAAGCAAAAAACATGCCAGAAATCAGGGCGAAAGACAGTGAAACTAAGCAAAAAAAGAGCGTTTTTTCTCGCAATTCTAAGAACAGACTTTTATTTTACACCGTATTTCCGAAAAAACAAGAACTAACAAGCCTTTTTGTCGATTATAATTGCTAAAATGATGGAAGGATGGAATGGTGGAATGGTGGAATGGTGG
>JAAZIZ010000419.1 GCA_012800565.1 Lentisphaerota bacterium | reverse complement strand
GCACCTGCGGCAGCGGGGTGTTCCGGATGTTTGGCGAGCGCCTGCTCCAAGGTTCTCAGATAGCGGAAATCATCAATGCCCTCGCGGATTGCTTCCCACTGCAGGGTGCTGATGATTTTCCCGCCGTTGATATAAATTGCGGCATGGTCGCCCTGGGCGCTGTCGAAATCGCTGAAAGGGTCACGTCCGAAGTTGTCATAAGCCCAGTACAGCTGGCCCTTGGCACCGCTGCGGTGGAAGAAGAATCCGGCCTTGTAGCGCACGGCGGCAGGATATTCCCGGGCGCCATTTGAATACCACCAGAACTCCTGTCCGGTGCGGGCGAATTCCTCGCGGATGCGATCGGGCTGGAATTTTGCATAGCCGGTAATGGTATAGCAGCAGATATCCAGGCTTGCGCCCAGTTTATCGACACAATTCTGAGTCACGGTGGAATAAGTCCTGACCCCGGGGACTTTTTTGACCTCGGGGTACAGCTGCAAGGCAATCTCCAGCTTGTTGCGGCTGAACGGTTCATCCACAGGATAGAAGAGAATTTCCCGCAAGCCTGTCTTCTGCACGATGTCTTTGACCTGGCTGGTGATATCGGCGGTAATTCCCGAGTTGTGGTAGGGCATGGGTTTGCGGGGGAAGCCGCATTCGTCCAGGAGTGCATTGACCTGCTGGTAGCAGGCGCTGAAATCCTCTGCGGAAGTCCATCCCGACTGGGGATAGATCACGCTGTTCATATTATGCCGGCGCATATCGCGCAGCCGCAGGATATCTCCTTCGCGATTCTCCGGACGGGTCAGGAAGCTGAAATTCGCATCACCGTTGTACATTGCGAAGTACATATCATCAATGTCGGCCAGACTGAACGGGTGTACCTCAAGGGTCAGCGGTATTTCCAGCGTGGGACAGCCTTCACCCATGACACTGACAGTGCTCTGATAGCTTCCGGGCGCGGTATCCTGAGGCAGGTCCAGCATCAGGTAGTACTGCTGGGTGGTACCAGACACGAGATAGCGAGGAGAATTCTCAGCCAGCAGTTCCGGGGCGCGGTTCCACAGTTTGCCGGCACCCTTATGGTCAGTGCGCTGGGGCCAGACCCGGATGGGATGCACTGCAGTGACTGCTGCCGGCCAGGTCCGCCCGGCGGAATCCTTCCAGGCACCGGCCACAAGCTGAAAATTCGGGATATCCTGCAGGGTCCGGAATGCGACTGAGAGGGCCAGACGCTGTCCGGCTGCGCCGTTGAACTGCAGCTGACTGGTGCGTTGTTCCGGCAGTGGCGTGGTCTGGGGAAAAATCCGCTGTTCCTTGGGAGGATTGAAAGTGATGAAGCCCTGAGCGCGTTCCTGCTCTGTGGGTGGCAATTCGACGATATTGGTCTCCGGGGCCCGATAAACGAATTTAGCGGCCTGATTGCCGAGCATCAGCTTATCGACTGCCGCCAGGAAATCCTGACGTGCCTGCACCGGTGCGATCAGCAACCCGTTCAGCAGCCATTCGCCGAGCAGTTTAAACTCTGCCACCCCAGAATCCATGACCTGAATAGTGAAGGTATCCCAGAAAAAACTGCCTTCGGGATTGCCTGGCAGTACCCACTGGCGGTATTGCCAGGTACGGTCCTGTACTTTGATGCTGCATCCGGGGCTGCCAGTACAGAAATCTCCGCTGAGGGCGAAGACATCGTAGTATCCTGGCGACAACTCAATCCTGACAGTATTTTCGTTTTTGCTGACGGCAAAGAAGCGGCGAAATCCATCGGGTCCCAGGCGGTCGCAGAAATAGACTCCCTCGGCACGCTCCAATGGCATACGTTCCACGCCCTGCGGCAGGGTATAATCCGGGGGAACACAGACAAACTGCCGTACCTGGTTGCCGGCCACATTGATGACCGGCAACCCGAGGTCCTGCTTCTTTTCACCGCCGGGGTTGAAAGCGACAGTCATTTCGTCCAGGCGACCTAAGGAATCGCGGATGACCACCCGGACTTTGCTGGCGGTGATGGGGGAAAAACGAAAAACCGGGTGGGCGGTAGGCAGACCAGCGCCGTAGCGCAAGTCCCAGTCCGAAGAGACCATGGCCTGGCGGAATTCGCTGATGTACTTCGGCTTGTCGATAATGGTCCGGTATTCTTTTCCGTCCCAGTATTCCAAGGCGAAGCTGTTAAGCAGCGAGCTGATGCTGTAGCGCTCGACCATATCGAGCTTGATTTCATTGAAAGTAATCGCCTCATCGTATTCAAATTCCAGCCAGTGCGGTGGCTTGGCGGAAGATTTGAAGTCGCTGGCCCAGTATGCATTGTTGCTTCCCAACACTCCATCAGCGATGGTCTCCGGGCGGTGGTTATCACTGGCGTTGGTAATCACAAAACTGCTGGCGGTGACCCTGGCAGGCTTGAAGACCTCGGCCTGACAGAGGACGGTGCATAGCAGCAGAGACAAAAAAATCCAGCGTGAATTCAGCATGATAAAATCCTTGGTTGGGTTCTGATTAAGATGACGAGATTAGCCATTAACAGTTATTTGCCGGCAAGGCCAGCGCCAAAATACAAGTCTGACCTGGAGCATAGTCGTTCGGGTCAGTCAGTGCCTCTCCAGAAGACCGGATTGGCATAATAGTTGCCGGTTTTGGAAGCCGGGACCTCCTGCGGCCGGAGGGAGGCCACATGCCCATCCAGATAGACAAAATTAGCTCTGCTGCCGTGATAATATCCGATGGTGGCGGAGGTCAGGAAATTGGTGGCTCCGTTGACACTGCAGTCACCGAACCAGACCATTGCGCCCGGATACTTGATTTTGTCCTGGAACAGAGACGTCTTGTAGCTGTCCAGAGTCAGAGTACCATTATGCATATTAGGGAAATAGCCATTGAAGCAATATGAGCCGTAGGTCAAGGCATGCGGCTCACCTTTGACTGCTGCAACCTGAACAGTCGTGGTTGCACAAAGCAGCATCGGATCGGCGTATTTTTTGACCGAGTCTGAATAGCGGAAGTAATTCATGGTGTACATAGCCCGATTGGGATTGTTCCACCAGATGGTCTCAGCTGCATCCTTATGCCGGGGAAAATAACCGCCATGGTCCTCAGCATAAAGCTGAAAAACCAAACCGACGTTTTTAAGATTGTTCTGGCAGGTGCTGCTCTGAGCCGCCTGTCGGGCCTTGCTCAAGGCTGGCAGGAGCATTGAAGCCAGAACCGCAATGATAGCAATCACAACCAACAGCTCAATCAAGGTAAATTTTCGCATAATAGACTCCTAAAATGAAAAAGTTCGCGGCAAATACAGACGTATTAAAGATAGTTAAAGCAGCTAAAAGCCCCAACGGAGCGTGATATACCCACGGCAACGCCTGAACCCGAGGGCGAGAGTCCTCCGGGGACAAGGCTGCGGAAGCAAGCTTCCGCAGGGAAAGCGGCGGCAAGCCGCCGCACTCCATATGCCCTTACGCCCTGTTTATGTCGCTTTGCAGGATTGAGGCTGCGACGGGGGACAGAAAACTTTTTCGCCTTATTTCTGCTGCCAATTGTGCCTGTCGGAGGCGCGAT
>JAAZIZ010000418.1 GCA_012800565.1 Lentisphaerota bacterium | reverse complement strand
ATGAGCTGCCTGATCGGAGCCTGCCATGCGCAATACCACATCCCTCCAGCATCGTACCAGCATAATATGGGCATTGTGGAGGGGGGAAAATGTGCCTGTCTGGCCAGCGCCGGGCCGATGGGGCTGGGGCTGATCGACTACCTCGTGCACGGCCCGCGGCGTCCGTCCCTGCTGGTGGTGACCGATATCGACCAGGCGCGCCTGGACCGGGCCCAGTCCATCCTGACTCCCGCAGACGCCCAGGCCCATGGCGTGCAGCTGCGCTACGTGAACACTCGTACCGCAACCGCAGTGCAGGACCTGATGGCGCTGTCCGACGGAACGGGCTTCAATGACGTCTTCGTGCTGGCACCGGTGGCAGCAGTGGTGGAGCAGGGAGATGCCATCCTGGCCCATGACGGATGCCTGAATTTTTTCGCCGGGCCGACTGACACCTCTTTTACCGCCAGGTTGAATTTCTACAATGTGCATTATGCCGGGACGCATCTGGTCGGGACTTCCGGGGGCACCACCGCAGATATCCGTGAGGCCTTGGACCTGATGAGCAAGGGGGTGCTCAATCCGGCCATGATGATCACCCATGTGGGTGGTTTGACGGCCGCGCGCGAGGCTACCTTGAATCTGCCCAATATCCCCGGCGGCAAGAAGCTCATCTACACCCATCAGGATTTCCCCCTGACCGCATTGGCGGACCTGCCGGCCCTGGGCAAGACCAACCCAGTGTACGCGGAACTCGCTGACGCCTGCGCCAGGCATAACGGACTCTGGAACCTTGAGGCCGAAAAAATCGTCCTGGAGAAAATGCCGAAACTGAATCTCTAATCACCCCGGGAAGAAACATGAACATTGCAGTCAATACTAACTCGCTCCGGAAAAATTTCAGCAATGCGGAGATGGTCGAGCTGATCAAGGATGTGGGTGCTACCGGTATTGAGTGGGGGTTGCGGGGTCTGGACAGCATCCGGGAAGATACCCGGGAGATGGCTCAGCGGACCCGGGATGCCGGGCTGGAGCTGGTGTCCTTTATCAATGGTCCGAAGCTTCACCTCACTGACGAAGTGCTGCGCTACACTGAGGCGGTGGCCGCAGCCGGCGGAAAGATGCTGCGAGTTGCGCACCCCTGGTATGCCTGGGACTACAATGAAGCCCTGCATCAGCCGGATTCTTATGACTACCTGCTGAAGATTACCCGTGAAGGCATGGAACGCCTGGAATCGGCCGGGCGGCAAGCCGGAGTGCGCTATGTGCTGGAGACGCATGGCTCAAGCGTCTTTGCCTCCCCGGTGGCCAATCATTTTATTCTGAAGGGCCTTGACCCGCAAGTGTTCGGCATTATCTATGACCCCGCCAATACCTATATTGAGGGCTTCGTGCGGCCCCGAGGCGCGGTGGAGGTGATGGGACCGTACCTGGCATACCTCCATATCAAGAATTTCCGCTGGGAATACTTTATGCAGGAATTGCCGCGGGGACGGAAACGCGAATCGGTGCGCGCGGTCAAGTGCTCTCTGGAGCGCGGATTGGTAGATTATGAGGAAGTGTTTTTCGCCTTGAAAGTCGCCAAATTTGAGGGCTGGCTGTCGTTTGAAGAAATGTATTCGGCGCCGGATGCTGTGGCCGCGGAAATCAAGGCCGGCATCGCGCACCTGCAGGAATGCAAAGCCAACGCCCCCGCCGCTCCCTGCGAACCTTTCAAATCGTTTAATTGGTAAAACGCAAAAACCGGCCAGGGACAGTGCACGGCTTTTTTCCTCTGTCCCGGCCGGTTGCTTGGTTCTGGCCTCCATCACTTGGCAAATATAAAAACAGATAATGT
>JAAZIZ010000417.1 GCA_012800565.1 Lentisphaerota bacterium | reverse complement strand
GACTGTTCAGGAGCAGATTCAGCAACACCTGGGTGAGTTGATTCTCATCGCCTCTGATCTGCATGGAATCAGGAGAGATGATGATCTTGAATGACACATTCTTGGCAGTAGGACGAAACAGCTGTTCGACTTTTTCCAGCAGTTGCCCCACATCAATTACACTCTCATTGAATTTGCCTTTGCGGGCAAAGCCAAGCAGCTGGCTGGTCAGCAGCGAGGCCCGGTGACAGGCTGCAGCTACATTATCCAATAAATAACGGTCATTGAAATCCGGTTTGCAGCGTTCCTGCAGGGTCTCAATATTGGCCTGGATGCTATGCAGGAGATTGTTGAAATCGTGGGCGATTCCGCCAGCCAGCTGCCCTATGGACTCCAGGCGCTGCGAGTGCATAGTCTGTTCAGCAATATTCTGCCGTCTTCTGGCCTCCTCATGCTGGACAGTCATATCCCTGGCAATCATCAGCGCCACCTGGTCATTATCAAGGCGGGCGCTTGAGAGATTCACATCAATATCCAACAGCTTGCTGTCCGGCAGTTCCAGGAACAAATTCTGCAGCAGAGTAACTTGTGGAGGGTCTGTTTCGGTGAAATCCAGTTTTGCCCAGGTCTTCTGCCAATCCATCGCCGCGCCATCCTCGTTCCGGATATGCTCCGGCAGCAGGAAATCAGCATCCAGGAGGCGATTTCCCAGCCAGCGTAAAGCGGTGCTGTTGGCATTCAGTACCTTCCCTTGCTGGTCCAACAGGAAAACCAGCTCGCTGCTGTTGTCGACCACCAGCTGATAGCGCCCGGACCACTCAGCCAGGGAGCGGCGCATCCGCTCAGTACTTTGAAAATAGGCAAAGATATCCGAGACAAAACCGAAAGTCTTGCGGGTCTTCACTTCGGTGCGAGTAAAGAACAGATATGCCTGCCCCAGAATCGACAGCCAGCCCATTGACAACAGCCGCATATTCCAATTGAAGAAAGTCAACACCTCCTGCTTGGGGCGTGGACCGGTAAAATGCACATATAATGACAGAATAGCTTCATTTATAACCATAAATACACAAAAGGAGACAAACACCGCAATACAAAAAAATATATTTCTATTGCGCAGGCTTTGATACACCACCGGCAGAATGATGCATGCCCCCAGATGTCCAATAAAGCATAAAATCAGACCATTGCTTAAATTGTAAAAAATTTCGAATTCGAACTTTGCCATTTTCTGTGATATCGACTGGTCTATATTGCCGAAAATCACCAGCGACAGACAGAAGAAGCAGATCAGCAGCAGGAATAGTCCAAGCAGGAAGCGGTGCGCTGCCAGGGTTCCCTCCAATTCATAGATCAGGATCAGCATCAGCAGGAACGGCAGCCACATCATTCCATAGCCAAGTCCCTTGAACATTCCCTGCGACAGCACGCCGTGATATAGCTGGGGCGAATCAGCCAGCAAGGCCACAATGTAATACATCCCCAGCATCAAATACAATGGTGCCTGGCCAATGGAACGGCGGAAAGCATGCAGCACAATGGCTATGCCAGCCAAGGCAGACAGTTCCAAATGACTGATTAAAATACTGGGCATAAGCGTGACAGAGCGCTGACGGCAGTAATCTGAAACAACTTAGAATATTCGCCTGACTACCGGAACCTGGATGACCAAATCAGAACCTGATGCACACCCCTATAAATCCAGATGGAGACAGCGTTTGTACCCTCCGAAAAGAGCCACAACAAACCGTTGTATCACATACTATGGTTGCCGCAGAACAACGCCAGGAACTATACCACTGTGGGCTTCGCATCGCTGCCTTTGGAGGCGTCATTCTTGGCCTCGCCGGATTTCGCGTCGCCAGGCTTGGCCTCACCGGGTTTCGCCTCACCGGGTTTAGCATCACCGGGTTTAGCATCACCGGATTTAGCTTCATCGGGCTTTGCTTCATCGGGCTTGGACTCACCGGGTTTGGCCTCGCTACCCTTGACGTCATCGGGTTTGGCCTCGCCGGATTTCGAGCCACTTGGTTTCGAGTCATCGTCCTTGGACTCGCCAGGCTTTGCCTCTCCCGGCTTTTTCAGTCCTGGGAAAGAGCTGCTTTTCTGATTTCCCTTGCGTGGCATCATCATCTTGTTAACGGCACCAGTCTGGCTGGGTACGGTAGCCCCGCCAATTGCCCCAAGATTGTCGGTGGCTGTTTTGCTGACGGTGTCAACCGGAGGTAGCGGAACCGGTCTTCTCTTTTTGAAGATAATCGCGAATTCCTGCAGCAATCCCCCGAAAGACAGGAGCAGGTCCAAGGTCAGCAAGCCAAAGACTATCCAGGCGAAAATCACCTGCCAGCCATCCCCTTTCATGCCAATCAGCAAGGCGAAAAACCACGCGATCACCGGAATATTCAAACGCAGGATTTTGATTTTATGAGAACCGGCATCGGCATCAATTTCGGCTTTCCGATTGTTCATCAGCTGGCGCTGATAGGCATTCTGCTGCTCCTGCATAGTTTTTTCAAACACTTTCTTGGCTTTCTGCAGTTCAGCAGTGCTCTCCTGGCGCTGCTTCTCCAACTCTGCCCGCAGCTTCTCCAACTCCGCCTCATTACTCAAAGTGACAACCTTCAACCCCTTGTCCTGGGCTTCCTTGACTGCAGCGGCCAATTTTGTTTCCTGCTCGGAAATCGACTTAAGCTGGGCAGTTATGTCCTTCTCACGGGCCGCAAGAGCAGACTCCTGCGCAGATAAAGATTTCCGGAGCTCAGAGGCTTCATTTTCCGCTTTTGTGCAAATTTCTGCCGCAGTCTTTGTCGCCTTCTCCTTGATCTCCGCAATATCAGCAGTCAGCTTCTCCATAAATGCCTTCTTGGCATTCTCTTTCTGCTCCTCAAACTGCTTTGCTGCATCCGTCAGGCGCTTCTTCTCCGCTTCGCTGTTGCTCTTGGCTTCTGACAACAGTTTTTCCGCTTCCTGCGTTTTCTGCCGGGACTGCTCTTCGGCCTTGGCCACGATTTCGGCGGCTTTGTTCTTTGCCTCCTCAGCTATCTTCACCGCCTTGTCAACCAGTACCTTCTGACCTTCCTCACGTTTTTTATCCAACTCGGCTTCGACTTGCCGGTGTCCTTCCTCACGCAGTTGTTTTATCTCCTGCTTCAGCTTGTTCGCCAGTGCCTTCTTGGCATCAGCCACCTTTTGCTCCAGCTTCGTATTCTCTTCAGTTTCCCGAGCTGATAATTCCTGCCGAAATTTGGCTTCGGCCTCGTTACGCTGCGTTTCCACCTGCTGCATCGCAGTTGCCATCTGCTCCTGTATCTGGCGATTCGCGTGATCAACCAGTGTCTTGGCCTGCTCCTCAGCTGTGGAAATTATCTCCTTGCGTTCTTTTTCCGTCGCCGTCAATATCTGCTGCCGCTCCTGCTCGGCTTTCAAACGGGCAGATTCGATGGCCAGCTCCATCTCCCGCTCAGCCTGACGCCGAGCAGTCTCCATCATCCGTTCGACTTGCGCCAGACCACCGCCACCCAGCTGATGGTAATAATTGGCCTGGGAAGTCTCACCGGCCTGCCCCAACTGCGCTGCACCAGCAGCCCCAGGCATGCGAGCCGCCCCACCCGAGGCAACACCATACTGCGGCGGGAAAGGCGGCGTCCCAGGCAGAGGAAACTGCGCTGGCGCCGGCTTGGCAGGAGGACTGGGCGGGGGAACCTCGGTAGTGGCCAGACCAGGACCTGGGACGGCCGAATGCGCCACCTTAGCAACTTTCAAAGGACGGCCAGATGCTACGGCACCCTGCGGCGCAGCACCGTCCAACTGCATCGGAATACTGCACTGCTGGCAAGACACTCCGGGAACAGCAGAGGGCAGCTGAACACGAGAGCCACACTTGGAACAGACGTAATTGACAGCCATTTTCTTTCCTCAGAAATTTTCCTGTGCAGGCAGTCTGATCATTTTGCCCGGCACAGACTGAACGAAGCCTTGACTCCATTCATTTCCACTTCCTGCATGTTCTCGCCCCGACCTGGCGTAATGCTGATGGCCAGAGTCTCGGCGCAAATATAAGCACTTTGGGCCACGATAGCATCGCTGACTTCAGCGGGAGCATCATACTGGATGACAATGCGGTCAGTGACCGAGAACCCCAGTTCCTTGCGCAGATTCTGCAGTTTGCTGACTACCTCCCGGGCCCAGCCCTCCATTATCAAGGATGGTGTCAGGCGAATATCCAAGGCTACTGTGATTTCACCTTCATTGGCAACTGTAAGCCCCTCGCGTTCACTGCGCTGAATCAGGACATCCTCTGAGGTCAAGTTCACTGCCTCAAGACCGGCAATATCCACCTGAACACTGCCCCCGCCCAACACCTGCAAAATGCTATCAGAAGGCAAGGCTGTAATCGCTGCGGCCAAATTTTTAAGCTTCTTGCCATATTTAGGCCCGAGACGCTTGAGATTCGGCTTGGCACTCAGAGTCACCAGCTCCTCCTCATTGGCCTTGACCTGCACTTCCTTGACATTCAACTCCTCGGCTATTACCGACGCCATGCTCTGCAAATCCTGACGCACCGCTGCATTAGCCGAAACCAGCATCGCCGCAGACAGTGGCTGACGCACTTTCATGGCAGTCTGCGACCGCAGATACCGCCCCAGAGATACCGCCTGCATCGTCCGCGACATCTGCTCATTCAGCGAAACATCCAGCAGTTCCGGAACCAAAGCGGGATAATCGCAGAGATGAACCGACTCCGGCATATCCTCTGTCCGCAAATCCCGATAAATCGTCTCAGTAATGAAAGGAATAAATGGCGCCGCCAGCTGACAGAAGCTCACCAGCACATAGTATAAGGTCTGATACGCTTCTTCCTTATCCTGGTCGTTGCTGCTCTTCCAGAAGCGCCGCCGGCTGCGGCGGAT
This sequence comes from Lentisphaerota bacterium, assembly GCA_012800565.1. Classification (GTDB taxonomy): domain Bacteria; phylum Verrucomicrobiota; class Lentisphaeria; order Oligosphaerales; family Oligosphaeraceae; genus JAAZIZ01. Next base: position 3,131 of record JAAZIZ010000417.1, on the reverse strand, counting down.
GTACCAGTTGGTGAGGTCCTCAATAAAACTGGTGAAACGAGTCGCTCCTTTCTGCAGATCGTAGGCGTCCAAAGCGGTCCGGAAATCCGCCACTGTAGCCGTCAGGCGGGAGAGAATCCAGCGGTCCAGGACATTGGCAGGGTTGCAAGGATAACTGAGCGCCCCAGGCGCAGGCCGCCAGTTGTCAACCCGGGCATAAGTAGCCAGGAAGCTGTAGGAATTCCAGATCGGCAACAAGACCGTCCGCATCACCTCGCGCACCGCCGTCTCACTGAAGCGCAAGTCTTCGGCCCGGACCACCGGCGAAGACAACATGCACAGGCGTAAGGCGTCAGCACCGTATTGGTTGATGACCTCCATCGGGTCCGGATAATTCTTGAGCCGTTTGGACATCTTCCGGCCGTCCTCGGCCAGCACCAGCCCATTCACCACCACATTCAGGAAAGCGGGCTTGTCAAACAGGATGGTCGACAACACCACCAGAGTATAGAACCAGCCGCGGGTCTGGTCCAGCCCCTCGGCAATGAATTCGGCCGGGAAAGTCGCTTCCACTTTCTCTTTGTTCTCAAAGGGATAATGATGCTGCGCATACGGCATTGAGCCGCTCTCAAACCAGCAGTCCAGCACCTCCGGTGTCCGCCGGTAGGTCTTGCCCTCGCGGTGAATCTCAATCTGGTCAATATAATGCTTGTGCAGGTCATCCACCTTGACACCGGACAACGCCTCCAATTCAGCAATCGAACCCACACAAATAATATCGTCCGGGTCCTCGACATTGATCCATAAGGGCAGACATGAGCCCCAGAAACGATTGCGGCTGATATTCCAATCCTTGGCTTCAGCCAGCCAGTTGGCAAAACGCTTCTCGCCGACATAATCCGGCATCCAGCGAATCTGGGAGTTGCTCCGCAACACCCGCTCGCGCAAATCCTCCACCCGGACATACCAGGCATCAATGGCCCGGTAAATCAAAGGCGTGTCGGTGCGTTCGCAGAACGGATAGCTGTGCACGATGGTCGACTGCTGCACCAGCTTGCCGACTTGCTTCAAATGCCTGATAATGCCCTTGTCTGCATCTTTACAGAATTCGCCCTCCCAATCCGGGACCGCAGAGGTGAATTTCCCGTCCTCATCCAACGGATCAACCAGCTCAATCCCGGCTGCCCGGCAGATGCGGTAGTCATCCTCACCATAAGCCGGTGCCTGATGCACTATCCCGGTGCCTTCGGTGGTGGTGACATAATCATCGACCAGAACCCGGAAGGCGTTGGGGCGTTCCTGCGCAAAATAAGGGAAAATCGGCTCATACCGGCAGCCCTGCAGATCGCGCCCTTTCATGGTGCCCAGCACCGTGTATTCGCTCTCATCCTTGTAATATGTGGACAATCGGGACTGGGCCAGCAAGTAGGCATCAGTGCTGTCACCGTCTTTGACCAGACAATAGTCAATATCCGGACCAACGCAGGCAGCCAGGTTGGACGGCAGCGTCCAGGGAGTGGTAGTCCAGACGATAATATAGGCAGCAAGACCATCCAGACACGGGAAAGCCGGCGTAGGCTCAAGTATCTTCATGCGAATCGTGACCGCCGGGTCCTGCACATCCTGATAATTGCTGTTGGCTTCAAAATTCGACAGCGGGGTATTGAGTTTCCAGCTGTAGGGCATAATGCGGTAGGCCTTGTAAATGCGCCCCTGCTCCCAGAGTTGCTTGAAGACCCACCAGATGCTCTCCATGAATTTAGCATCCATGGTTTTATATCCATTATCGAAATCCACCCAGCGGCCCATGCGCCGTACCGTGGTCTTCCATTCATCGACATAGCGCAGGACCATCGACCGGCATTGCTCATTGAACGCCGCCACGCCGTGCGCCTTGATGGCCGGTGCTCCGGCCAGCCCCAGCACATCCTGGGCCAGGCTCTCAATCGGCAATCCATGACAGTCCCAGCCAAAAGTCCGTTCGACATATTTGCCCAGCATGGTCTGATATCTGGGAATGACATCCTTGATAGTACCGGCCAGCAGATGGCCATAATGCGGCAGCCCGGTAGCGAAAGGAGGTCCGTCATAGAACACATACGGCGTGCAACCCCGGCGCTGCTGCACGGATTTCTCAAATACCTGCTGCTGATCCCAGTAATCCAGGACCTGCTGCTCCAATTCGGCCAACGTCAGGCCAGTAGCTACATTGTCAAACATTTGCAGTATCTCTATGGTTAATAATCATGTTTACCTGGATCAGCCGCGGGGCCGCCAAGGCCCGCAGCAGACCAGATTTTTTCAGCCATCCTGCCAGGATTCAATCTTGCTGTAGGGTATCCGCAGTTTCTGGGTGCCCCCTTCGCGCCCGCCGGTCTCAACCAACACCACTGACTCTTGCGCCTCAAGAATCTGCAACACCACGAATGCATGCCCGGCCACCACCACATTCCAAGGTCCGGCCGGAGTACCCGTGTCAGTGATCGCCAGGCGCTCAAAATAACGCTGGTTCCAGACTTTCTCCTCTACCTCGGCTTGCTCCGGCTCAGCCGGACCTATACCCTGCAGCTCAAACATCTTCTGCCGTTCAATTTCCTGTTCCTCTTTCTGACGGTTCTTCGCCGCCAAATGCTTCCGACGTTTCGACTCGCCTTTCAAATTCATGGCAAACAAGATCACCACTGGATAAAGCACAGGCAGAAAAAAGCCCAGCAGAAAATGCAGCCAGCCGGAATGGCGGCGGCTCAGAGCGATGGACGCCGCCCAGCATCCGGAGCCGAGCATCACCGTAAAGACCAGCAGCATCAAGCTTCCATAAGCCGGGTTGAACTCGACCTGTTCAGCACCCAGTATTTTCAGGCCAGCCTGAGCCAGCTTGACGATAAATTCCGCAATTTCGATAATTATTGCCCAAGCAGTACGCAGCCAACTCTCTCTTTCCATGGTTGTCTGAACTCCAAGTTTATGGCTAAATCTTCCACAGATGCTTCTGAGACTCGCGGAACCAGCGGTCCTCGACCTGCATATAAATTATGTACAACACAAAAATGATTACAAAGATGTTATCGAAACTCCCCAACGAAGGCACAAACACCTCATAGACCAAGGCTGTAAAAAACGGCGCTATGCAGCAATGCAAGCCCATACTGAGG